>CACZTA010000066.1 GCA_902783935.1 uncultured Lachnospiraceae bacterium
ATATCCTGATTGAGAGCGGGATCCCGATGGGAGCGGGGGTGGCTTCGTCTGCCGCCCTTGAAATGCTGACAGGGATCATTATGAGGGAGATGTACGGCTTTGCGGACATCAGCGATGATGTGCTCACCCGGGCCGGCGGATCGGCTGAGAAGAATCATGCCGGCCTTTCCTGCGACGGCCTTGAACAGTTTGTCTGCGTGCAGGGGAAGAAGGGGTGCGGGCTGTTTATCAGCACCGCCAGAGAGAGCTGTGAATATGTCCCGCTGAAGTTTGACGGCTATTCTGTCGTGATTACGGACAGCCTGCTCAGGAAGCCGGTTGCGAAATCCCTGCTTGAGGAGCGGGAAACGGAACACGGGAAGATTCTCCGGAAGCTGCAGCACCTCGTCAACATCAGCCATATCTGCGACCTGGAGCTTGACAGATTCCAGAGTGTGAAGGACGTGCTGATGAACGGGACGTACGAGAAGCGGGCCCAGTACCTGATTTCGGAAGACATCCGCACGATCCGGGCAGTCAGTGCGATGCGCGTCGGGAACCTTAACCGGTTGGGGGAATTTATGAAGGAATCCCAGATTTCGATCATGGAAGATTATGAGATCTCCCTGCCGGAGCTGGATTTCCTGGCCGAACGGGCGTGGGAGATCGACGGGGTCATCGGCAGCCGGGTGACAGGCGGAGGCTGCGGCAGGTGCACGGTGAGTATTGTCAAAAATGAAGCAGTCGGCGCGTTCTGTGAGGAGCTCGGGAGCGCTTACAGGGAGCGCTTCGGCAGGGAGCCCGGGTTTTATGTAACGGAGACGGCTGACGGCGCCGGGGAAGTGCTGCCGCACGAGGATTAACAGGACATTCCTGAAAAGAGAGGGAATATGAGACTCAGAAATATACCGGAAGCGAAAGAAATTGTAGCAAACAGCAGATTTGTGATTCACGACCCGGAGGAACAGCGGGGCCGCTGGAAGCAGGAGCTTGAGCGGCCCCTGTTTATTGAGATCGGAACCGGCAAGGGACGGTTTCTCATCGAGACGGCACAGCAGCATCCGGAGGCGGATTATCTTGGGGTGGAGCTTTATGAGAGCGTTCTCTTCCGGGCCTGCCTGAGGATGGAAGGCGTTCCGTATAACACGCCCAGGGACAAGATTGAGCGGGCGGAGCACCCTGAACTCGACGCGGATTTCGTGACACCGCCGAACCTGCACTTCCTCTGTATGGATGCGCGGGGACTGCCGGATGTCTTTGCGCCGGGAGAGGTCGACGGAATCTATCTGAACTTCTCCGATCCCTGGCCGAAGGCCAGGCACGCAAAGCGGCGCCTGACCTCGCGGCAGTTTCTTCATTCCTATGAAAAGTACCTGCAGGACGGCGGTTTCATTGAATTCAAGACCGACAACAGGGTGCTGTTTGACTTTTCCGTCGATGAGATAAAGGAAGCGCCTCACTTTGAGCTGACATCCGTGACGTATGACTTGCATCATGACCCGGTTCTCTCGGCAGGCAATATCATGACGGAATACGAAAGAAAGTTCTCCGCTCTCGGCAACAGAATCTGCCGACTCACTGCGGTCTTTCATATTCAGTAAGGAATGTGATTACATTTGTCTGGGTTATTGACAAATGTACGCTTAGGGCATTATAATTTCATTGTTATTGTTCACTAGCCGACAGAAAAAAGGAAAATGGCTTGTGGAAAATCACCAGAAAGGAGTCTAGTATGAAGAAACGTGTTATCAGTACTATGCTCTGCGCAGCGATGGTTATGACATCACTGGCAGTGCCGGCAATGGCGGACGATGCATCCGGTTTCGACTGGAAGGCATACGACGGAACGACTCTGAATGTTATGTTCAATGAACATACCTATTCAAAGGCAGTCATCGAGAAGATCCCGGAATTTGAAGAGGCTACCGGCATCAAAGTCGAGTATTCCACCACTCCGGAATCCAACTACTTTGACAAACTGAATACAGCCCTCAGCAGCCGCTCCGGCAATCCGGACGTCTTCATGACAGGTGCTTATCAGATTTGGGAGTATGCTCCGGCTATGTATCTGGAAGATCTTGATCCGTACGTCAATGATCCCGCCAAGACAGCAGAAGACTATGACTATGATGACTTCATTCCGGCGACTGTTGATTCTCTCCGCTGGGATATGGTTCCGGGCCATGCAGTCGGCGAAGGCAGCCTCTGGGCTCTGCCGATGGGCTGGGAGCTGAACAACCTTTCCTATAATAAGAGAATCTTTGAGGAGAAGGGCGCAACACTTCCGACCACAACTGACGAACTGATGGAGACAGCAGTTGCTCTTAACGAGTTCGACGGCAGCGGTACATACGGCATCGCAGTCCGCGGCTCCCGTGAATGGGCAACCATCCATCCGGGATACATGTCTCTGTTCGCAACATGGGGCGGCAAGGACTTCGAAATCGAAGACGGCAAGCTTGTCTGCAAGCTCGACTCCGAAGAAGCGATCGCGATGACAGATTACTGGGTACAGCTGATCAAGCAGGCAGGCCCGCCGCAGTGGTCCACATACACATGGTATCAGGCATCCGCAGACCTCGGCGCCGGCAAGGCAGCTATGCTGTTCGACGCTACATCCGCTGCTTATTTCCAGAACGTTGAAGGCGGCTCCGCTGAGTCCGGCAACATCGCATGGGGAACTATTCCGCTTCCGGAAGGCAAGACAGAAGATGACATGAAGGCCAATGTCTGGATCTGGTCTCTGGCTATGAACGCTGACTCCAAGAATAAGGACGCTGCATGGTACTTCATCCAGTACTTCACCAACAAGGAATTCATGGAATGGTCCGGCACAGAAGGCGCCTGCGCAGATACACCGCGCCAGTCTGTCATGGACGGTGATGCTTACAAGGCAATCGTCGGCAAGGCTGACAATTATCTTGAGTCCATCAACATCCTTTCCAAGAACGCAACAATCCAGTTCACACCGCAGCCGTACTTCTTCGAATGTACAACAACATGGGCAGAAACGCTTCAGGACCTTGTCACAAGCGACAAGTATGCTTCTACAGAAGAGGCTATGCAGCAGCTGAAGGCACAGCTTGACGAAGTCGTCAGCGATCTCGAAGTAGAATAAATTCAAATCCGCAGAGGAATTGAATTCATCATGAAGGTAATGCTTTAGGCTAGGTAATACTTTAGGCTTATGAGAAGGGAGGGTTACCTTAACCCTCTCTTCTTGTTCGTAAAAACAGCCCCGGCATTACCCTGGTAGCCGAATTACATAATGACAGGAGGAGCCGAAATGAAGCAAGACCAGACGGGCGGGACTGCCGTCGCTGCAAGTGCGAACGAGTATAATGTAGTCCCGTTTAAGACACGGGTACTGCCCTACCTGATCGTAGCACCTGCCCTGATCATCACAATCGGGATCCTGATCCCCTTTGCGATGGCCATCTATTATTCAATGACAAGTTATTCCTTCAGAATGCCGACCTATAAATTCACCAATGTCAAGAACTGGGTGAGTGCACTGACGAAAGGCGGTTTCTGGAAGGCGCTCTGGGTGACTGTCCGGTATGCATTCTTCAGCGTGCTGATTGAGATGCTTCTCGGAATGGGCGTCGCCCTGATTCTGAATACCCTTAATAACAAGTTCTCCAGAATTATGAAAGTCTGCCTGATTTTCCCGCTGATGATCGCGCCGATTACAGCGACTATCGTGTGGCAGCTGATGCTGAACAACTCCGTAGGTGTCGTCGAACATCTGCTGAATCTCTTCGGCGTCTACAATTTCCCATGGGCTGCCGGGACCAAGACAGCCTTGCTGACCGTTGTCTTAATTGATACATGGGTCAACACGTCGTTCTGTATGCTGCTTGTGCTGGCGGGACTTCAGTCACTGCCGAAGTCCCCGTTCGAATCCGCCAAGATCGACGGCGGAAGCACATGGTTCAATTTCGTCAATCTGACTCTCCCGATGCTGAAGCCCAGTCTTTACATCGCTCTTCTGTTCCGTCTGATGGCCGCTCTTCAGGAGTATTCCATCATCTTCGGTATGACGAAGGGCGGCCCCGGCGACACGCTGATGAACCTGTCGCTGACGGCGTATCAGACCGCTTTCCAGTATCAGAAGTTTGGACCTTCCCTGCCGTACATCCTGGTGCTCTGGGTTATCATTAACTACCTGGCCAAGTTCATCGTCGGCAAGCAGAGAGCGGCACAGAGACAGGCAGCCGGACTGGAAGAGTAATAATACAGCGCATTCGCTTGAAGAATACACAGAAAGGATAAAGAAAAATGAAAACTGGCCCAAAGACAGGTACAAAAGTTCTTTTGAATATCCTGCTTCTTATTTATTCGATCTTTGCGCTGTTCCCGCTTATCTGGATGGTTATTCTTTCATTTAAGTCCGACGCGCAGATGTACAACACATTGTTCGTATTTACACCGACGCTTGAGAATTACCGGATCGTCCTTTTCACAACAGACTATCCGAAATACCTGCTGGATTCCCTGATCGTATCAGGCTTTGCGGTTATCGTCTCCGTGGTCGTCGGTGTGCCGGCTGCTTACGCGCTGGCGAGATATGATTTCAAGAAGAAAGAGGACATCGCGTTCCAGATTCTTTCTTTCAAGTTTGCACCGGAAATCCTGGTCGTGCTGCCTCTGTTCATGATTTACCAGAAGCTGCACATCTATGATACCTATTTCGGCCTGATCTGGGTATATCAGCTGATTTCCATGCCGCTTCTGATCTGGGTTGTCCGCGGTTACTTCGAAGACATTTCTGTCGAGATCGAGTACGCGGCGCAGGTAGACGGCTATACGTGGTATCAGATCTTCTTCAAGAACCTGATCCCGCTGATCAAACCGGGCCTCGTTTCTGCAGCGCTTCTGGCTTTCATCTTTGCCTGGAATGAATTCACATTCCCGCTTCTGCTGGCAGGAACAAATGTACAGCCTATCACCGTTGCAATCACGAAGTTCCTCGGAACAGATACGGCTCATTACGGACAGCTTGCGGTTGCCGCTGTTGTTTCCGCACTTCCGGCGATTATTTTCGCACTGTGCATCCAGAAACACCTCGTCCGCGGTCTGAGCTTCGGTGCAGTGAAGGGTTAAGGTGACTACATGGCAAGAATAACATTAGAGAATGTAAAAAAATCTTTTGGGAAGGTGCAGGCGCTGGACGGTGTTTCCCTTGACATCAAGGACAAGGAGTTCTTCGTGCTGTTCGGTCCTGCCGGTGCAGGAAAGACGACAATTCTCAACAATATCGCCGGGATCCAGGTTCCGGAAGAAGGAATTGTCAAGTTTGACGGCGAAATCGTCAACCTGGTGGATGCGGCGCACAGGGATACCGCGATGGTATTCGAGAATTACGCTCTTTATCCGCAGATGACCGTCTATGACAATATGGCTTCCGCTCTCCGCAGCAAGCTGTATAAGAAAGACGAAGACTACATTCAGAAGCGCGTGCATGAGATCGCCAAGATGATGAACATGGACCATCTCCTCGAGAGACTTCCGTCCCAGCTCTCTAACGGCCAGAAGCAGCGTGTCGCCATGGGAAGAGCACTCGTCCGTATGCCGAAGGTATACCTGATGGACGAGCCGCTGGCGCATCTGGACGCAAAACTCCGCAATGCCATGCGTACGGAGCTGAAGAGTATCCAGGCACAGTTCGGAACCACCTCTGTCTACGTGACGCATGACTTCATGGAAGCGCTGTCGCTGGCAGACAGGATCGCCGTCATCAACGAAGGCAAGGTTGTCCAGATCGGCACCGGGGATGCGATTTATGATCTTCCGGTAAACGAGTTTGTGGCAACGCTTATGGGCGATCCGGAAATCAACGTGATTCCCGGCAGGATTGAGAAGACGGAGACGGGGTACAGATTCTCGATGCAGGGCAGCGGCAAGTCAAATGATCTTCCTGAAGACAAGGACCTGTTTGCGAAATTTGAAGCCCTCGGAGTCGAAAAAGTCGACCTCGCTCTGCGGCCGCAGCACCTTGTGTACTCGTTCGACCCGGTACCCGGTTATCTCCACTGCACTGTCTACAGCTACGAGAGTATCGGCAACAAGTCGGTTATCGTCGCGGATCACGAAGGCCTGCAGCTGAGACTGATCGCACCGAACGGCCTGCGGGTGAAGATCGACCAGGATGTATATGTGGATACAAAACTGAATTACTCCCTGTTCTTTGACTATGAGACAAAGGAATTCCTGGCGAGGTACAATGAAGCTGAAATCCGCAAGATCGCTGAGCCGGAGGAGGAAGAAGGATAATGTCAGGACTGAGAATAGAGCATGTCTTTAAGAGATATGACAACGAAGGCAAAGGAAAAAAGAAAAAAGTCAATGACTTCGCTGTCAAGGACCTGAATCTTGTGACGGAAGAAGGCGAGTTTGTCGCGCTTCTCGGCCCCTCCGGATGCGGTAAGACGACGACGCTGCGTATGACGGCCGGCCTTGAGGAGATCACAGCCGGTGATATCTACATCAACGATGTCAGGGTGAACGATCTGGAGCCGAAGGACCGCCATATCGGCCTGGCGTTCGAAGATTACGCCATGTATCCGCCTCTGACGGTTTATGACAACATCGGATTCAACCTGAGAGCGAAAGGCGTTTCAAAAGAAGAAATCGACAAGAGAGTCCGCGAAATCGCACCGCTCATGCAGTGTGACGATCTTCTGGACAAGATGCCGGTCAAGCTTTCCGGCGGCCAGAAGCAGCGTGTGAATATCGCGAGAGCGATCGTAAGACGTCCGGACCTGCTGCTGATGGACGAGCCGCTGTCCCACCTGGACGGCAAAGCCCGCCAGGCCATGAGAACCGAGATCAAGCGACTGATCAATGAAATCAAGTGTACGACCGTTTACGTCACACACGACCAGCTGGAGGCGATGTCTCTGGCAGACCGCATCGCAATCATCAATTTCGGCGTTCTGCAGCAGTACGGCACCCCGGCTGAAGTCTATGATGATCCGGTCAATGAATTCGTTGCCGGGTTCATAGGCGAGCCGCCCATGAACATCATTGAGACGACGATCGTCGGAGAAGGAGAGCACTTCTTCTTCACATTCAAGGAAAGTAACCTGAAGATCCAGGTGCCGGAGCGCTATTACAATGTCGTCAGCAACGGCTTCAAGTGCAAGATGGGCGTCCGCCCGATGGACGTGCTGATCGGCGGCCCGGATTCAAAGGGAACTCCCGAACATGTTGCGACATTCGAAAAC
Organism: uncultured Lachnospiraceae bacterium; assembly: GCA_902783935.1. Taxonomy (GTDB): domain Bacteria; phylum Bacillota; class Clostridia; order Lachnospirales; family Lachnospiraceae; genus Chordicoccus. The sequence continues at coordinate 7,209 of CACZTA010000066.1, forward strand.
CTTGGCGACGAGCGCAGAATCGGCATCCGCGTCGGCGATTTCCTGCTGATGCTGATCACCGAGGATGAAACCCGCTACAAAGCCGGCGACGCAATCAAGCTCGAAGTCCGCGCCGAGAAGACGCACCTCTTCGATATTGAAACCGGAGCCAGAATCCGTTCGAGATGACCGGATATCATGAGTTAGTTTCGTTAACTGTTATTAAACATTAAAAATAAAACAGGAGGACAATGTAATGAGCAATTTACCGGAGAAAATGAAAGCTATCGTCGCGTATGCACCGGGTGACTACAGACTGGAAACTGTGGATACACCGAGAGCCGGTGAAGGCGAGATGATCCTGAAGGTCGAGGCGTGCGGTATCTGCGCCGGTGACACAAAGGCTTTCGCAGGCGCTGCAAGCTTCTGGGGCTTTGACGGCCAGCCGAAGTATATTAAAGAGCCGATGATTCCGGGTCATGAGTTTGTCGGAAAAGTTGTCGAGATCGGCCCGAACGTCAAGGGCAACTGGAAAATCGGCGACCGCATCTGCCCGGAACAGATCGTTCCCTGCGGCGAGTGCATGTTCTGCAAGACCGGCCGTTACTGGATGTGCGAGAAGCACGACCTGTTCGGCTTCCAGAATAACGTCAACGGCGGTATGGCTGAATATGTCCGCCTGACAAAAGAAGCTATTCCGTGGCTGGTTCCCCAGGATCTGCCGATCGAGAAGGCAGCCCTGATCGAGCCCTATGCGTGCTCCTTCCACTGCGTAGACCGCGCACAGATCAGGCAGAGAGACTTCGTGGTCCTCTCCGGTGTCGGCACACTCGGCCTCGGCATGGTCGGCGCCATCAAGCAGGCGAACCCGAAGTGCCTCGTCGTTCTGGATGTCAATGATGCACGTCTTGCGAAAGCAAAAGAATTCGGCGCTGACATCGTGATGAATCCGAGCAAGGAAGACGCAGTTGCCAAGATCAAGGAAATGACCGGCGGATACGGCTGCGACATCTACATCGAAGCTTCAGGACATCCGTCAAGCGTCCAGCAGGGTCTCGACTGCATCCGCAAGATGGGCCGCTTCGTTGAATTCTCCGTCTTCGGCGCTCCTGTAACAGTCGACTGGTCAATTATCTCCGACAGAAAAGAGCTGGATCTGCTCGGCGTCCACCTGAGCCCGTACTGCTATGACACAGTTATCGAATGGATCGCAAACGGCAAGTTGCCGACCGACGGCGTTGTCACAAACAAGTTCAGCCTTGATGACTGGGAAGAGGGCTTCCATATTGCCAAGACCGGCGAAAACGGCGCCCTGAAGGTCGTTCTGATTCCGTAATCAGCTATCCAGGATCAGCCGGGCGAACTTTCGGACCGGCTGGTCCTTTTCTGTCAAGAGTATTTCAATCTACAGGAGGATAATATAATATGCAGCGTATTCTGAATAATCCCGATGACATCGTTGACGAGATGCTACAGGGTTTTGTCAAGACACACGGCGACATCGTCAAGACGACAGAACATCCCCGTGTCCTTGCCGCTAAAAATGCACCGGTTGCCGGC
>CACZTA010000067.1 GCA_902783935.1 uncultured Lachnospiraceae bacterium
ATCGTCGCATCTTCATCAAGCTGCAGCACTTTGCCGAAGCGGTCCACATAGACCGTCTCCTGCCCGTCGCTTCCCTGCAGCGTGCTCTCAAACACTTTTTCGATGCCGGATTTTCCGACGATCGATTCATTATTATAGCGTGAATTGACCGTCTGCAGTTCCGTCAGGTCTTCGCTCGACACCCTGCCGGTATAACCGATGAGGGAGGCGAACGGCACGGAATTCGAGTAGACGCGCGTCGTATCCTCAACGATTTCGATTCCGATGAGCGAATCCTTTTCCTCGTTCAGTGCCGCAACAGACTCGTCCGAGATGTCCCGCGCAATCGTGACCGGCATATACTTCCTGTACTGGGTCGTAAACAGCTGGTACCGCACGTAGATGATATCGAGGATCTCCTGCTGGGTGAGCGAAGCCGGCATATCCGCTTCCTTCAGCTCCTCTTCCGTATACGGCCTGTCCGCGCGGATGATTCCGAAGCGCTTCTGGCTCACGAGCGTGTTGATCATCTGCTCGGCCGAGCTTGATGCCTCTTCATCCGTCATCTCGCCGATCAGGGCGCGCCCGTAGACGTCCGCCTTGAACCGCTCGAGGGTTCTGCCGGAGCAGTCATAGACATAGCTGCCGTCCCTTGTGACGGTGATATGGAAATCGTTGCTCAGGGAATCGCCGTGTGCATTGAGGATTTTGGATATATGATAAGCCTCGCTGTTGAGGGAAAGGTCCCTCAGGCGGGTTGTCGGATAAGATCCGGAGTCCTCAATCGTCAGGCTGTAGGACAGCTTGTTGTAGGCGAGCACTTTCCCGTTCCGGTCGTAAATATTGCCGCGCGTACTCTTCAGCGTCCGGTTTTTCGTCGTCTTGATACTGAAATTTGTCCGGTAATTATCTCCGTTCACAATCTGCAGCGTGTACAGACGGTGAATCAGGATGCCGGACAGGGCACAGAACGCGAGGGCCAGGATGACCAGCCTGCTCACGTGAAACCTGCGCCTGCGGCGTTTTAATCCCTTATCCATAAAGACTGTCTTCCTTTCTTCTCTTTTTCCACAAGAGAATGGTTGATCCTGTAGAAGAGTCGATACAGAAGCAATGTGAACAGCAGTGTGCAGACGAGATCCGGCAGGATGACGTTGCGCAGATAGCCCGGGATGTCAAGCCTGCCCCGGAGCAGGAACCTCGTAATATAGATCACCGCATTAAACGCGAGGTCACAGACCGTGACCAGGATGAGCGGAATCTTGACATCGTCATCAAAATAGATGTGGCTGTACCTGCCGCAGAAATACCCCATCAGCATGTACAGAAGGGCATAAAACCCGAATACGTCCCCATAAAAGAGGTCAATAAGGAGACCGCACAGAAATCCGGTCAGCATGCCTTCCGTCCGGCCCTGCATAAACCCGATGGAGACTGTCAGGATCAGCATCAGGTTCGGTCCGGCGGCCAGGAAGTCGATCATGCTGAAAACAGTGGTCTGCAGGATAAAGCAGACCCACAGCATGAGAACGATGATCAGTTTGCGCTTCAATTAGAATTCTCCTTCGTCTGCTTCAGATCCGTGATGATCAGTACCTCGCGGAGGCTTCTGAAATCCGCTGCGGGAATGATCGTCCCGGATTTTGTCAGATTGTTGGCATCAAGCGAAATCTCGCTGACGTAGCCGATCAGGAGGCCGGTCAGATACCGGTCGCTGATATTGGAGGTCACGAGGCTCGTTCCTTCGGTCACGGCATTATCCCCGTCGCGGAGGCCGCTGAAGATGATCTTGCCGTTTTCCATGCCGAGGAGGCTCCCCGTCACGACACAGGGCTCGGAAGTGTTGGCGGCCATCGCGGAGATATTGCTCTCGTCGTCGATGATCGACCGCACCTGGGCCCACCGGCCGCCGACTTCGGTCACGATGCCGATCAGGCCTCCCTGTCCGATCACGTTCATATCGGGGGCAATCCCGTCCGCAGACCCTTTGTTGATGACAAAGGTGCTGTACCAGTTTCCGGGATCCTTTGAAATAACCTGCGCCGCCACCTTGGTGTATTCACTGTACTGTTTGTCCAGGTTATACAGCTCCTGGAGGCGTGCAAGCTCGGTCTGGTTCTGCACAAGCTCGTTATTCTTCTGCGTGAGGTCGGAGACCTGCTTCTTCAGGTCTTCGTTCTCCTTCGCCAGGTTTTTGACGTCACTGAATCCGGAAAACTGCTCCGTGAGCCAGATACCGACCTGGTTAATCCCGTTCTGGAACGGCGTGACCACGTAGCCCGCCGCGTTGCGGACCGGCGCCGTCACCATTGAGCTCGTGAGAGTCAGAAGGATCAGGCCGACGCAGACAATCGACAGGACGCTCAGCAGATGTCCGCTTTTTATATGGAAATGAAAGCGCTTTTTCATTACTTCCCCAAAGCCCCGTTTTTAAGTAAATCACGGGCCTGCAAAAGACATGCGGTCAAGGCTTGTCCTTCATGGTGTAGGCCCATTTTTTCAGTTCCTTGTTGAGGACGATCTGCTCGAGCCCCTTGACGGTGCTGAACTCGTAGTCCTCCGACCGGTTGATCCGGCAGCCGATATGATGGCTCAGATACCGGTCGATACCCGGTATTCTCGCGGTCCCGCCGGTGAGATAGATTCCCTCGTCCGCGATGCAGCGCGTCACCTGTGGCGGCGTCCGCTCAAGGAAAATGCGGATCGCCTCAGCTCCCTTTCTCAGCTCCGTATCCACTGCCCGGTTAACGAGGTCGCAGGTGACAACCGCCTCCCGCGGGAGGCCGGTCACGGTATCGATGCCCGTCACCTTTCTCGCTTCTCCTATGCCCTTCTGCTCAAATGAGGTCAGGACCGCTTTCAGGCGCCTCGCCGTCCTCATGCCGATCAGCAGGTTCTCCTCTTTCCTGACTTCGTCGCAGATGCTCTCGGTCAGCTGCCTGCCTCCGCACGGGAGGGAGTCGCTGACGATGATCTGGTCATTCTGGATGACGGACACCTCCGTGCTCTGGGCGCCGATATCGAGGATCATGGTCCCGCGGCTCTTCGCGATGTCGATATTGAGGGAGATGGCGTCACAGATCGGCCTGTCCGCGAGCAGCACCTTCGGGTTCCCGAGATTATCGGTGTGGCTCACCGCATAGAAGGCGCGCTTTTCGATCTCCGACATATTGACCGGTGCCGAAAAATAAATCAGCGGTTTCCGGCCGACGCTCCTGTCCGTCTTCCTTAAGAGGAGGCTTAAGAGCATCTCCACTTCGTCGACATCGGCGATCTTTCCGTTGATGATCGGCCGGTCGACCGTGATCTCCGGCGGATTCTTCTCATACATTTCAAATGCATCATTGCCCACGGCGATCACCTGGGAGCCGTTCCGTATGGCGATCATGTTGTGTTCAATGACCATCCGGTTTTTCTTCATGCTGTAGATCTTTACAGCACTGGATCCGAGATCCACACCGAATACATTTCTGTTAAACATAGTTACTCCATGGCATTAAGAAGCCCCG
>CACZTA010000068.1 GCA_902783935.1 uncultured Lachnospiraceae bacterium
GGCTCGGCGCCCACGCGCGGACAGTTATGCTTCTGGGTATCCTGCTGGTGCTGGATACCGTTCTCCTGTTTTTCTTCCTGCGGGCCGGCCGCAGCTGGAAGATGGACATCAAGTGGATTCTGATCCTGCTGATCGTGGACTTTCTGCTGGTCTTTCAGCTGCTTCCGCTAATCTGGCTGGTCGTCAGAGCCTTCTTCCCCGACGGGCATTTCAGCCTGAAGATTTTTGCCCGCCTTTATACGTATAAAATGAACCGGGAGGCGATCAGGAATACGCTGATTGCCGCCAGCTGTACAATGGCAGCCGGCACATTCATCGCGTTTCCTCTGGCCTGGCTCGTCGGCAGGACAAACCTGTACGGACGGAAGTTCTTCCGTTCGCTTTTCGTGCTCACCTATATGGTGCCTCCGTATGTCGGCGCCATGGCCTGGCTGCGCCTTCTGAATAAAAATGTGGGGACCATCAATCTGGTGCTCCGCACCATTTTTCATCTGAATGTCGCCCAGGGACCGCTGAACATCTATTCTCTCGGCGGCATGATCTGGGTAATGACCACCTTTTATTATCCCTACGCTTTTATAACGATTTCGCGTGCTATGGAAAAGATGGATCCGACACTGGAGGAGGCCTCCAGGATATCCGGAGCCGGTTCCCTGGCGACCGTAATCCGCATTACGCTCCCGGTCATGAGGCCGTCAATTATTGCCGGTGCTCTGCTTGTTTTTATCGGGGCCGCCAGCTGCTACGGCATACCGTCCATCATCGGTGCACCCGGTAATGTCCATACGGTTACAACGCGGATTAATAAGTACTACGGACTCGGTGCCGGCGGAATTAATGACGCCACGGGCCTGGCGGTCTTCCTGGTTCTGATCGCGCTCCTCGTGCTTTACCTGTCGGATATCGTTATTGCGAAGAGGCAGTATATAACGGTCTCAGGGAAATCCGTCAATCCGAATGTCGTGGATCTCGGAAAATGGAGGCTGCTGCTCACGCTGTGCGTGTCCCTTTTTGCGGTCATTGCGGTGGTCATTCCGTTTGTTACGATTATTGCGACATCTTTTAAGACGGATGTCGGAAAAACACTTATCACTGAAGGGAATTTTACGCTGAACCAGTGGAAGGCGCTGATCCGGAAAGAGACGTTTCTGAGTCTTAAGAATTCACTGGTTTTCGGAGCAGTGGCAGCGACTGTCGGTATTATCATTTCATGCACCATGAGTTATCTCCTGCAGCGCACAACGATTTTCGGCAGGAAGATACCGGACTTTCTGATCACACTCGGGTCCGGCACTCCGTCCGTTGTCATTGCCCTCGGCCTGATCATGACGATGCGCGGGCAGTTCGGGATTAACATTTACGGAACGGCGTCGATCCTCATTATTGCATATCTCATCAAATACCTGATGATGGGAATGCGGACGGTGGTATCGGCGATGTCGCAGATACATGTGTCGCTGGAGGAATGCTCGCAGATTTCGGGCGCCGGCTGGCTGAAAACGATGCTCAGGATTACCGGACCGCTGATTTTCCCGTCGATTGCCGCGGGGTGGTTCCTGATTTTTATCCCGAGTTTTTATGAGCTTTCGATGACAGCTCTGCTCTATACGAGGGAGACGCAGACAATCGGCTTTCAGCTTTACCAGTACTGGACATTTACCAGTCAGCCGCAGGCCTGTGCGATGGCAGCCGGCATCCTTTTAGTGGTCGTGCTTCTTAATTTTGTGATGAACCGGATTACGGGAGGGGAGTTCTCACTCTGAGACCCTCATTTTATCCTGAGGGATAAGCACCCGTTCCGGCAGTCGGAGCAGATAAAAATATACGCACCCCGCGGACCGTGTCAGGCACCCCGGGGCAGGCTGAATACGGGAGGAACCGCTTTATGTCCAGCGTGACGCTCAGAAACCTGACCAAGAGTTACGGGAATGCCCTGGTTCTGAAGGAATTTAATGATGTTTTTGAGGATGGTGAGTTCGTGACGCTTCTGGGTCCGTCCGGCTGCGGAAAAACCACCATGCTGCGCATGATTGCCGGCTTTGAGATACCGACGGGCGGAGAAATCTGGCTCGGGGACAGGCTTGTCTCGGGAGAAAAAGCATTTGTCCCGCCGGAGCACAGGGATATCGGGATGGTTTTCCAGTCTTATGCCGTCTGGCCGCATATGACTGTGTATGAGAATGTGATCTACCCGCTCAAGATCCGGAAAACAGATAAGAACGAGATAAAAAGGAAGGCGGACCATATTCTTGAGGTGGTACATCTGACCCAATACAGGGACCGCCTGCCTTCCCAGCTTTCCGGAGGCCAGCAGCAGAGAGTTGCGCTGGCAAGGGCGCTGCTCGCGGAACCGGGACTTATGCTCCTTGACGAGCCTCTCTCCAACCTGGATGCAAAGCTCCGTGAATCCATGCGCTTTGAGATCAAGGAAATCACAAAAGAGCTGGGGATTACCGTTGTCTATGTGACACATGACCAGATGGAAGCCATGGCCATGAGCGACAGGATTTTTCTCATCAATAATGGTGTGGTTCAGCAGTCGGGATCTCCTGACGAGATCTATAATCATCCCGTAAATCCGTTTGTTGCGGATTTCCTCGGTAAAGTTGATTTCTTCAGAGGGACTGCCGGAAACGGAAAGATCCGGATTGAGGACTGGAAGGCGGACCTGCCGTATCCGGACATGAAAAAAACCGGCTCCCTGGAACTGGCGATCCGTCCGGAGAATATACTGATCAGGAAAGACGGCGAAGGAATCAGGGGTGTGATCACAAGGATTTATTATCTCGGCGACACCTGTGACTGCAGAATCCGTGTGGGGGATGCCGAGGTGCGCGCCATTACGGACGGATACAGTTACCGTTTTCTTCATGAAGGAGATGAGGTTACCCTCCATGTGAGGGAATTCCATGTATTTGATGAAACAGATATGGCGGATGAGCTGAAGATTCTCACATAATAACGACTACTGGACAGAAGAGCCGGAGTTGACTATAATCGTAACTGGTCAGGCACTGCGCGGGATGCCGCGCGGGGCAGCAGAAGGAAAAGTGTTCTGAGAAAGGCTCCGGGTCTGATCCGGAGTCTTTTTACCGCTTATAAATCTTGAAGGATGTATCCTGCGGGGTACATGGAAAGGAGCAGAGGAAAGATGACGAAAGTTGATATTATTTCCGGATTTCTCGGAGCCGGAAAGACGACGCTGATCAGACAGCTGATTAAGGAAGCATTTCAGGGACAGCAGATTGTCCTGATTGAAAATGAATTCGGTGAAATCGGTATAGACGGCGGCTTTCTGAAAGATGCAGGGATTGAGATCAGGGAAATGAATTCAGGCTGTATCTGCTGTTCGCTGGTGGGGGACTTCGGTGAGGCGCTCTGCGAAGTGACGAAGCAGTATCATCCGGACCGCATCATTATTGAGCCGTCAGGCGTCGGAAAGCTGTCAGATGTGATCCATGCCGTCGAAAAAGTGAAAGATGAGGCCGGCATTGTCATTAATTCGGCAACGACCGTTGTCGACGTGCTGAAGTGCAAAATGTACCTGAAGAACTTCGGCGAATTCTTTAAAAACCAGGTGGAGTCCGCCGGCACGGTTATCCTCAGCAGGACAGACACGGAGAAAGCAGATGAAAAGAAAATCAGTGAAGCTTATGAACTTCTCCGCGCCCTGAATCCGGATGCCGCAATTATCACTACACCCGCGGGGGAACTCGGGGCGAAGAAGATCCTCGATACCATCGAAGGGATCCGGATCGATCTCTCGAAGCTGCCGGAGCCTCATGAACATCACCATCATGATGACGAAGATGAGGAGCACGGACATGAGCATCATCATCACCACGATCATGACGATGACGAGGATGAGGAGCACGGGCATGAGCATCATCACCATCACCACGATCATGATGATGACGAGGATGAGGAGCACGGGCATGAGCATCATCACCATCACCACGACCATGATGATGACGAGGATGAGGAGCACGGGCATGAACATCATCACCATCATGATCATCACGGACATCATCACCATGATCATGATGCGGATGAAATTTTTACAAGCTGGGGTAGGGAAACTGTCAGGAAGTATACGAAAGAACAGATCAGCGGCATCCTCGATGCACTGGCCGATGAGGGCACTTACGGCGTTGTTCTCCGTGCCAAGGGCATGGTCCCGGCAGAAGACGGCACATGGATCTATTTTGACATGGTGCCCGGCGAGACGGATATCCGCGAAGGCGCTCCTGAATATACCGGCCGGCTGTGTGTGATCGGCGCGGAGCTCCGTGAAGACAAGGTCGCCGAACTGTTCGGCTTATCCTGAAAAAGGATTCTGACTGCGATCCCCGCCCTGCGGGGATGCGCGTTTTCTTACAGAGGTGACTGTTATGGCAGAAGAAGACAACATTCTTGTTCCGGTATATCTGATTACGGGATTTCTGGAGAGCGGAAAGACCACGTTCCTGAAGAAGGTTGTGAGCCAGCGCTATTTCCAGATCCCCGAAATAACGCTGGTCATAAGCTGTGAACAGGGCGAAGAGGAATACGATGACCGGGAGCTCGCGCGTTACCGCACGGTTGAGACGGACATCGAAGACCGGGAAGACCTCACTTATGAGAAACTGATGGAATTCGAAGGCGAAGCCCATCCCGGGCGGGTCATGATTGAACTGAACCCGCTCTGGGGCGTGAAGCAGTTCCGGGAGATGCGCCTGCCGGAAGGCTGGGGCGTCGTCCAGCAGGTCGTGACGGTCGATGCGGGAACGTATGCGGTATACCGCACGAATATGAAATCTCTTTTCTCCGAGATGTTTACCAATGCGGATCTCGTTATTTTCAACCGCTGTACGCAAGGGATGCCGCTGGCTGATTTCAGGCGTGGCATCAAGGTGACGAATCCGGCATGCGAAGTGGCTTTCGGGGATATGGAAGGGGAGATGATCGATCTTTTCGAGGATACGGTCCCGTATGATCTGGAAGCGGATGTCATAAAAATTGAAGATATTGACTACGGCATTTTCTATGTGGATCTCCGGGATCATCCGGAGCGCTACGACGGTAAGATGGTCTCTTTCAGGGGAAAGGTGCAGAAAACCAGATCGATGGGCGGAAAATATTTTGCGCTCGGCTGGAATGCCATGACGTGCTGCGCCGATGATATCCAGTTTATCGGGTATATATGCAGCAGCCCGAAAGCGAGGCTTCTCGGAAACGGTTCCTGGATTGAGATTACGGCAAAATGCGAGATCCGTCATATGACGGCGTACAGGGGCAGGGGACCTGTCTTTAAAGTAACGGAGATGAAATCCGTCCAGGCGCCGGAATCGGATCTGGTTTATTTCAACTGATTAAGAATAAGTACAGCAACGGGAAGGGTGACAGGCACCCTTCCCGTTTTTCTTTCTGAAGAGGCAAATTTGAGCAATTATCCTGTTGACATATACACAATATATGATAATATATTCATATGAACGAATCGTCATTACATGCGGAGGCGGAACAGATGCTGAATGATGGCAATGAAAATTATGATCAGAGGACAATTAACCATCTGATTGCCAACGTCACGGAGGATGAACTCTGTGAGCTGGCAGAATTGTTTAAGGTTTTCGGTGATTCAACCAGGATACGGATTCTTTTTGACCTGTTCCAGGGAGAGAAAAATGTGACCGAGATCTGCGAAGACCTTCAGATGAACCAGTCCGCAGTATCGCATCAGCTGAAGATTTTGAGGACATCTAAGCTGATCGCATCGCGGAGAGACGGAAAAGCCGTGATTTACAGTCTGGCAGATGACCATGTAAAAACAATTATTGCAATGGGCAAAGAGCA
>CACZTA010000069.1 GCA_902783935.1 uncultured Lachnospiraceae bacterium
ACACTGTGCGGAAATGAGTATGAAGAACAGTATGCCAATGTGTTCGCCTGCTCAAGCAGACAGACGGCGGAGTTCATCGACTGGATCCGCGAACAGGACTGGTATGAGAATACCACGATTATGATTACCGGTGATCATCCGACCATGGACGCGGATTTCTGCAAAAATGTGCCGGACGATTACTCGAGACGCACCTATACGTGCTATATAAATGCGGATGCGGAACGGGAGAATCCAGAGGTCACAAGAGATTTTTCCACATTTGATAATTTTCCGACGACACTTGCTGCAATGGGCGTCAGTATCGAAGGAAACCGTCTCGGCCTTGGAACCAATCTTTACTCATCTGTCCCCACTCTGCTTGAAAAGTACGGAGATGCCAAGGTAAAATCCGAGGTTTCCAAGAAGACGGATTTCATCGAAAAGATGGAACAGCTGGATCCCGAGACGCAGGCCAAGGTTGAAAAATACGGCAGCGTCCGGATCAGGTCTGAGACATATGACCTGACACACGGGTGGATTTCCGTATCAACGGATCCGTTTGAAATTCCGTTTACGGAACCCTATAAATATATCCGCCTGAAAATCTGGGTCGAGCGCGGAGGCCAGATGATCCGCCGCTGGATCCAGACCAAGCCTCTCGGGGACGGCGGCTATTATACGACCTTTGATCCGCTGAAGGATCTGGACGGATATCCTGAAATCAAATATCAGTTTGTCATCAAGTTCCGGGACGGAGCCAGTTATAATCTCGGTCCCGAGGGGGTATTCCGGAATCTGCCGGGACATACGTTCCTGGAATCCGTTCTTGAAGAAACAAATAACGAAAATGCAGCTACGGCAGGAGATGATGAACTGCCGGATGAATAAGGAGACAGCGCATATGAGAGCAAGCGGTATTCTGTATCCAGTGTTTTCGCTGCCGTCGAAATACGGGATCGGCAGTTTTTCAAAAGAAGCGTATGAATTTGTTGATTTCCTCAAGGCGTCCGGTCAGACTTACTGGCAGGTGCTTCCGTTCGGACCGACAGGATACGGCGATTCTCCCTACCAGAGCTTTTCAACATTTGCAGGAAATCCCTATTTTATCTCTCTTGAGCAGCTGATTGAAGAAGGCCTTCTGAGATCAGATGAGTGCGAGACCGTAAACTGGGGACCGAATCCGGAATATGTCGACTATGGCGCACTCTACCAGAACCGTTTCAAGGTGCTGAAGAAAGCTTATTTCCGTTTCCGGGAAAACGGGGCCGAAAAGGAAGCTTTCGATGAGTTCTGCACAAAAGAAAAAGACTGGCTTGAAGACTACTGCCTCTATATGGCCCTGAAGGAAATTAACGGCGGGAAGTCATGGATCGACTGGGAGCTTCCTTACAGGAACCGCGACCGGAGCGCACTTGCCGTTGTGGAGGAAGTGATTGAAGAAACGGTTGATTTCTTCCGGTTCCAGCAGTATGAATTCATGAAACAGTGGAGCCGCCTGCATGCGTATGCAGCAGAAAACGGAATCAGCATCATCGGCGATATTCCGATTTACGTGGCATTTGACAGTGCCGACACATGGGCTCATCCGGAGATGTTTGAGTTCGACGAACAAAACGTGCCTGTAAAGGTGGCAGGGTGCCCGCCGGATGCATTCTCAGCTACGGGACAGCTGTGGGGCAATCCGATTTATAACTGGAAATATCTGAAAGAACATGACTATCACTGGTGGATCAGGCGTATCGAACGGAGCCTTGACTTCTATGATGTGATCAGGATTGACCACTTCCGCGGATTTGATGAGTATTATGCAGTTCCATATGGGGAAGAGACTGCAGAAAACGGCGAGTGGGAGCAGGGGCCGGGAATGGACCTGTTTAACAAGATCCGCGAGGAACTGGGAAATGTCCGGATTATCGCGGAAGATCTCGGACTGATCACGCCATCTGTCCGGGAACTCCTGAAAGAGAGCGGATTCCCGGGCATGAAAGTGCTTCAGTTCGCTTTTGACGAGAGTGAAGCGAGCCTCTATCTGCCGTATAACCACATTACGAACTGCGTAGTATACACGGGCACGCATGATAACATGACTACCAGGGGATGGATCGAAAGCCTGAGTGATCACGACCGCGATTTTGCAAGGCGCTATATTAATTCCATTTATACTGATTACGGTCAGTTTACATGGGATTTCATCCGCGAAGCCTTCCGTTCCGTTTCGGATCTGTGTATTGTCCCTATCCAGGATTTCCTGGTCAAGGGAAATGAAGCGAGAATCAACTGCCCGTCAGTCAGCATGAATAACTGGCAGTGGCGCGTGAGGCCGGCATTTCTGACGACGGCACTTTCAGACAGCATCTATGCCATGACAAAGCTTTACGGCCGTCTCGGACCGGGACCGCAAACGGAAAATGAGTCAGAAGAGGGACCTGCAGAAGGATGAGTTATACGGACAGAGTCTTTAAAAACATGGTCAGGAACATTCTGGAGAACGGCATCAGCGACGAGGGACTTCAGGTCCGCCCGCACTGGGAAGACGGGACGCCTGCGCATACGATCCAGGTTTTCGGAACGGTCAACCGCTATGATCTGCAGAAAGAATTTCCCATCCTGACTCTGCGGCGGACGTACTGGAAGAGCGCGTGGGATGAAGTGGCATGGATCTGGCAGAAGAAATCCAATAATGTCCGTGACCTCTCCTCACATGTGTGGGATGAATGGGCAGATGAGAACGGGTCCATCGGCAAAGCCTACGGATATCAGATGGGGCTTCCGGTGAAGTGCCGGGGGATTACGGAAGAAGGGCTGAAAGCGGCTTTCGGGGAGAGGCGTTTTTCTCAGAAAGACGGAATGTATCTTCTTGACCAGACGGATCAGGTGATCTACCAGCTGGTCAATCAGCCCGCGTCCAGGCGGATCCTGACAAATATGTATAATATCCATGACCTGTCTGAAATGGCACTGGCGCCCTGCGCCTATTCCATGACATTCCTTGTGACAGGCAGGAAGCTGAACGCGATTCTGAACCAGCGGTCGCAGGACGTGATTACGGCCAGCGCATGGAATCTGGTCCAGTATGCGATGCTTACATACGCCTTGGCGTCCGCCTACGGCTATGAGCCAGGGGAATTTGTCCACGTGATCGGATCTGCCCATATTTATGACAGGCATATCGAGATGGCGAAAGAACTGCTCGCGAGTGAAGAGCATGAGGCGCCCTCTTTTGAAGTTAATCCGGATGTCCGTGATTTTTACAGATTTACGAGAGATGACTTCAGCGTCCGGAACTATGAGTACAATGAATTTCATCATGTGATTCCCGTCGCTGTCTGACGGGCCGAAAAAGGCATCCGCTTTATGAGGATGCCTTTGACTGTGTTATAATAAATGAAAACGACAGTAAGGGGTGAGTTTTTATATGTATGCGATTGCAGCCGTTGATCAGAACTGGGGGATCGGGAAAAACGGGAAGCTTCTGACCTCCATACCGGCAGATATGGCCTTTTTCAGGAAGATGACGATGGGAAAGGCGCTTATAATGGGACGCAGGACACTGGAATCCTTTCCCGGGAAGAAACCGCTTCCCGGACGGCTGGCAAATATCGTCATCACTTCTCAGGAGGATTATTCCGCTGACGGGATCTGCGTTGTTCATTCGCCGGAGGAGGCGGCCGGATATGCGGAGCGGTTTGCCCCGGAAGATGTATTCGTGATCGGGGGCGGCATAATCTACAAAGCCATGCTTCCTTATTGTACAAAAGCGTATATCACGAAGATCGACTATTCGTTTGATGCGGACACGTCTTTTCCGGATCTTGATGCGGATCCCGCATGGGAACTGGCGGAAACCGGAGAAGAACAGACTTATTTTGACCTTGTCTATGAGTTTGATGTCTATGTGAGGAAAGAGGCCTGATATGCACAGAGATAAGACGAAAGTCATCCGGATCGGATCAAAAAAGATCGGGGGCGGAAATCCGGTCCTGATCCAGTCCATGACGAATACAAAGACAGAAAATATTGAGGCAACGGTTTCACAGATTCTGGCACTTGAAAAAGCAGGCTGTGATATTATCCGCTGCACTGTCCCGACTGAGGAAGCAGCTGAGGCACTCGGGGAAATCCGGAGGAGGATTCATATCCCGCTTGTGGCGGATATTCATTTTGATTACCGGCTGGCTGTTGCGGCAATCCGGAACGGGGCAGATAAAATCCGCATTAATCCGGGCAACATCGGCGGACCTGACCGCATCCGTGAAGTGGTGGAAGCTGCGCGTGAGCGCATGATCCCGATCCGCGTCGGCGTGAATTCCGGTTCCCTTGAAAAGGATCTTCTTGAAAAATACGGCGGTCATGTGACAGCGGACGGACTTGTGGAGAGTGCACTCGACAAGGTGGGCATGATCGAAAAATACGGCTATGACCGGATTGTGATAAGCATCAAGTCTTCCGATGTCCTGATGAGCATAGAAGCACATGAGAAGCTGGCGGAAAAAACGGATTATCCGCTGCATGTCGGTATTACCGAAGCGGGTACCGCTTTTTCCGGAAATATCAAATCTTCGGTAGGCCTCGGTATTCTGCTCCATGAGGGATACGGTGATACAATCCGGGTCTCCCTGACATCAGATCCTCTCGATGAGGTCCGTGCCGCAAAGCTGATCTTAAAGACGCTGGGCCTCAGAAAAGGCGGAGTTGAAGTCGTCTCATGCCCGACCTGCGGGAGAACGGATATTGACCTGATCGGACTTGCTTCCCGGGTAGAAGAGCTCGTGAAGGATATTCCGCTCGATCTGAAGGTGGCGGTTATGGGATGTGTGGTCAACGGGCCCGGGGAAGCACGGGAAGCGGATATCGGCATCGCCGGCGGGAAGAAGGAGGGACTTCTGTTCCGGCACGGTGAGATTATCCGGAAAGTCCCTGAGGATCAGCTGCTTAAAGCGCTTATGGACGAACTCTCGTCATTTACAGGTGAAGACTGACAAAAAGGAGGATTATGGACCGGTCGAAACCGTTTCTGCAGGCATTTCCGGGAATAGAGCTTGAGGCAGGACTTTTGGACCTGATGAAGTTCGTGACGGTGGAGAGGATCACCGTGAACCGAACCCGTACGCGCATGCGGATTTATATTACATCTGAAAACTGGCTGAAAAAAAAGCACATCTATAAACTCGAAGAAGCTGTCTCAAAACGGTTTTTCGGCAATGCCGGCCGTATGGAAGTCGTGGTGATCGAGCGCTTTGTGCTGTCTTCCTCTTATACACCGGACCGTTTTTACGAAGTCTACAGATCCAGTATGCAGACGGAGCTGAAGCAGACGGATGCGCTTCTTTACCAGACATTTCTTCATGCGGAACTCGAAATCGGGGAAGACGGGCTGATAAAAGTGCTTCTGCCGGACAATCCCGTCTATCTTTTCCGCGAAGAGGAACTGAAAGAATATCTCGAGAAAGTCTTCTGCGAACGCGCCGGTTTCCGGACGGTCTCGGTCGTGACCGGGACAGCGGTGCGGACTGAACCCGAAGCCGGCGCAGGCGGGGACGGGAATGAACTTGAGGAGAGAGTTGCCCAGGTCATCAGTGCAAATGAAAAACGCAGAACTGCTCCCGAAGTAAAGAAGAAGCTCCCGTCAAGGGAAGAAAAACAGTACAGAAAAACCCAGCTTAACCGAAACGATCCGTCCGTCATATACGGCCGTATGTTCGATGATGAAGCGGAGCCGATTGAATCCCTCAGGGATGATCCGCGCGAGGTGACGGTCCGGGGTGAGGTATTTGCTTCGGAAAGCAGGGAAACTAAAGGCGGAAGGATTATTTTTACCGTGGCGGTTACCGATTACACGGACAGCCTCCGCATAAAGCTGTGGTTTGAAAAAGAAGATCTTCCTGCGTTTGAAGAGGCCTTTAAGAACGGAAGCTGCTTCCTGATCAAAGGCTTTATGGATCTGGATCCGTATGACAGGGAAATGCTGATTAAAAGTGTATACGGCATCAGAAAGATCCCGCCTTTCCGTAACAGGAGAGAAGATCATTCCCCGGAGAAGCGGGTGGAGCTTCACTGCCATACCCAGATGTCTGATATGGATGCCGTCTCTTCTGCGACGGATATTATCCGGCAGGCCTGGAATTTCGGGATGAAGGCGCTGGCCATAACGGATCACGGCGTTGTCCAGGCGTTTCCCGAAGCATATAAGGCGATCGGAGGAAAGAAGGGAATCCCGAAAGATGCGGATATGAAGATCATCTACGGTATGGAAGCCTATCTCGTGGATGACATGAAAGAACTCGTCAGCGGGGACACCTCCGGGAGCGTGACGGATCCCTGTGTTGTTTTCCAGCTTGTGACAACAGGACAGAGTCCGTTCCTGCATGATGTCATTGAACTGGCGGCGTGGAAGATTGAAGACGGAAAGCTTAAAGACAGCTACGCATCGCTCGTGAAACCCGAAAGACCGATTCCGTTCTCCATTCAGACGGAAACCGGGATTACAGATGCACTGGTGGAGAATTCGCCTGACCTTCAGACGGTTCTCCGCGAATTTCTGGATTTCGCCGGAGAGTTTCCGCTTATTTCTTATGATGCGGATGCGGAACTGAATTTTATACTTGCTGCATGTGAGCGCATGGGGTTCCCGGCACCGGGGAAAACCGTGGTCGATATTCCCGCGCTTGCGAGATTCCTGATTCCGGAACTCGGAAAACTGAAGTTCAGATCCCTGATCCGCCACCTGAAGGTGCCGTGCAGTGATGAGATGCGGGCTTATCCGAGGGCGCACAGCATGAGCTATGTCTATCTGCAGCTGACGGACCTCATGAAAGCCAGGGGAATCACAACTTTTGAGCAGCTGAACAGAGAGGGGGCCGTATCTGCCGACCGGATCAGAAACCTGAAATATTACCATGCGATCCTGCTGGCACAGAATGAGACGGGAAGGCGGAACCTGTATACTCTGGTATCAGAATCCCACCTGCATTATTTCAAGCGCCGTCCGAGAATACCGAAGTCGCTGCTGAATGCTCACAGAGACGGACTGATTCTCGGAAGCGCCTGCTCGGCAGGCGAGTTGTACGATGCCATCTTAAACGGGGCCTCTGATGCCGAAATTGCCCGCATTGCCGGCTATTACGACTACCTGGAGATTCAGCCGACAGCCAATAATCATTATCTTCTGAGTGATCCGAAGAGCGGCATCCGCTCCGAAGAAGACCTGCGGGAGATTAACCGGAAAATCGTGAGGCTCGGGGAACAGTTCCGCAAGCCGGTATGTGCGACCTGCGATGTTCATTTCCTGAATCCGGAGGACGCCATATACCGTGCGATTATCCAGGCGGGACATGGTTTCAGGGAAGAAGGCGGACAGGCGCCTCTCTATCTGAGGACGACAGAAGAGATGCTGGAGGAGTTTGCTTATCTGGGCGAAGAAAAATGCCGGGAGGTTGTGATCAGAAATACAAATCTGATTGCATCGCGGATCGAAAAAATCTCTCCGATCTACCCGGATAAATGCCCCCCGAAGATTCCCCATGCCGAAGAAGACCTGGAAAAGATGTGCTATGACACTGCCAGGGACTGGTACGGGGACCCGCTTCCTGATCTCGTAAAATCGAGGCTTGATAAAGAGCTGGGTTCAATTATTAAAAACGGGTATGCCGTTATGTATATCATTGCCCAGAAGCTCGTGGAGAAATCCAATCAGGACGGGTATCTCGTCGGCTCCAGGGGTTCTGTCGGCAGCTCTTTTGCAGCGACCATGTCACACATAACGGAAGTGAACCCGCTGCCGCCGCATTACCGCTGCCCCTCATGTAAATACAGTGAATTTGATTCTCCTGAAGCCATACGTGCCCATGAGGAGGGAAAAAGCGGATGTGATATGCCGGACAAGCTGTGTCCGGTGTGCGGAACCCCGCTGATGAAGGACGGATTTGACATACCGTTCGAGACATTCCTCGGCTTCAAGGGTGATAAAGAGCCGGATATCGATCTCAATTTCTCCGGTGACGAGCAGGGGGTGGCGCAGGCTTATACGGAAGTAATATTCGGCAAGGGCCAGACCTTCAAGGCGGGAACCATCGGAACTGTCGCGGATAAAACGGCATACGGATATGCCCTTCACTATTTCGAAGAGAAAGGCGAGCCGAAACGGAGGTGTGAGCTTGAGCGGCTTGCGCAGGGCTGCGTCGGTGTGAGACGGACCACCGGACAGCATCCGGGAGGCGTCATTGTCCTGCCGAAGGGAATGGATATCAACTGGTTTACCCCGGTCCAGCATCCGGCAAATGATGTTGACTCTCCTTTTATAACGACGCACTTTGACTATCATTCGATTGATACGAATCTTCTGAAGCTCGATATACTCGGACACGATGATCCGACAATCATCCGCATGCTCCAGGATCTTACCGGCACGGATCCGCATCTTGTTCCACTCGATGATAAAGGCGTCCTTTCGCTTTTCCGGGGGACTGAAGCGCTCGGGATTTCGGCAGAAGATCTCGGCTGTGATCTCGGTACGCTCGGCGTGCCGGAGTTCGGCACAAACTTCGTTATGGGCATGCTGCGCGACACAAAGCCGGAAACCTTTTCAGAGCTGATAAGAATCTCCGGTCTCTCTCACGGAACAAATGTGTGGCTCGATAATGCACAGTACTTTATTTCCCACGGGGACTGTACGCTGGGAACGGCGATCTGCACGCGTGATGATATCATGCTGAACCTGATCCAGTGGGGCGTGGAGCCGGAGCACAGCTTCAAAATCATGGAAGCTGTCCGCAAGGGCAGGGGCCTGACGCCGGAGCAGGAAGCGGAGATGCGGGAGCACCAGGTGCCGGAATGGTATATTGAATCATGCAAACGCATCAAATATATGTTCCCGAAAGCACATGCGGCGGCTTATGTCATGAATGCTTTCCGGATCGCTTATTATAAAATCAATTATCCGCTCGCCTACTATGCTGCCTTTTTCTCGATCAGGGCAAAGACTTTTAATTATGAGAAAATGTGCCGCGGAAGGGAAATGCTTGAGTATTACGCGGATGAGATCCGGAAAAACCCGAATCCTACCGCAAAGGAACAGGATGAATATGACGATATGAAGCTGGTGCGGGAGATGTATGCCCGGGGATTCAGCTTCTGCAAACTGGACCTGTATAAGGCACATGCGACGCGGGCCTGCATCATAGACGGGGAGATAATGCCTGCTCTTAATTCTGTCGGCGGCCTCGGGGATACCCAGGCCATGGCCATCGAGGCGGAAGCGGCAAAGGGAGCGTTTCTGTCGAAAGAAGACTTCCGGGAGCGGACGAGGGTCTCAAAGACGATAGTTGATCTCCTGGAGGAACTGGGAGTACTGGCAGATATGCCGGAAAGCAACCAGATTTCACTTTTTGATCTGGCGGGGGCATAGTATATGGTAAAAATACTGGAAACAGAATACAATCTGACGGCAGCCCCGGACAGTTCGGCCGGAGGAATTATCCGGATCGACACGGATTCCGCGGAGCGGACAAGCGGGGAGATCCGTTCTGACCATATCCGGATCATTCCGGAGACTGAACGGTTTTCGGGACGGCATATCAGGATCCGCTTCCGGGTCGATACAACCGGTCTGCGGGAAGGGAGCACAGTCAGCGGGTCGATTCTCGTTGTGACGGAGTCCGGGGAGACGACGATTCCCGTGCGGACGGAGATTCTCGCTGAAGAGCCCGAATCTTCTGAAGACCGGCGGATCCGTTCGCCGGAAGAGTTTGCCGCGAGAGCGGAGTCAGGCCCGGATGAAGCCTTCCGTTTTTTCAGAAGTGCGGGCTTCCCTGTCATGCTGGAAGAATCATGCGGGGAGGATGCAGAGAGGCTGAAGACTCTGTACAGGGGTCTCAATGTGCCCGGATGTACAAAGGAGGCCATGGAAGAGTTCCTTCTTGCGGCAGGATACAAAGAAGTCGTCAGAATCTCCGCTGACATGACGGACCTGCATTTTGACGGCATCGGGGATTCCGTTATGGAGACAGTAACCCTGCGCAGGAGCGGTTGGGGGACTGTCAGGATCAGGGCGGAAGCAGACGGTGATTTTATTGTCCTCACAAAAACCGAAGTGAGCGACGAGGATTTTGTGGGCAGAAGCATGAATTTCCCGTTCCTTCTGCGGAAAGACCGGATCGGCCGCGGCAGGCGGTACGGACGTATTTTGTTCACTCATTCTCATGGCAGGATCGAGGTGACTGTCAGCGCATCTTCATCGAAGCAGAGGACGTACCGCCCGGATCTTCAGGCCGACCGGAAATCTCTCGAAATTATGGAGCAGATGACCGCATGGAGTCTCGGGAAAATACCGGACGGGAAACTGGCCTCCGTGCTGGAGGAGCCGATTTCCTGCGTGATTGCCGCCAGACCGGATTCCGCAGGGGAAATGTCGCTGCTGCAGGCGTTTTCATGTGTCATATCAGGCCGCCATTCCGAGGCGCAGACGATTCTCCGCAGGCTGGACAGCCGCGATTTCAGAAACTCATCCGAACCGGTTCTTATGGCAAGGGAGTATCTGGAAAAAGTAAGCGGGCTGAACAGGATCAACCGGGACGGATTTGATAACAGTCTCCGCAGCCTGCAGGAAAAATACCCGGGAAATGCCCTTCTTCCCGAACTTATGTTCAGGGCTCTCCCGGAATATGCGAGATACCCGAAGCGCAGGCTGAAGACAGCGCGGGCATTTTTTGAGGCCGGCTGTATCAGCCCGCTGCTTTATGCCCGTGTGCTCACGGACCTGATGAGGGATACGGCACTTCTTTCCAGGCTCGATGAGTTTATGCAGCAGGTACTCCTGTTCGGTGTGAGACAGGGCGTCATGACAGAGGAGCTTGCACTCCGGACGGCGTATCTTGCAGATAATGAGAAGCAGTTCAACCGGAAAGTGTTCAGGATCCTGGCTTCCCTGTACAGAAGATTTCCGATTGACGGGATACTGGAATCAGTTATCAGGCTTCTGATGAAGGGACAGATGGGCAGCAGGAAGAGTTTTCCCTGGTTTGAGAGGGCTGTGGAGAAAGACATCCGGATCATCAGGCTCTATGAATACTACGCGGAATCCCTGCCGGAGACAAAGACAGCTGTCCTTCCGCTGAAGATACGGAAATACTTTATCTATAATCACACACTGTCGGCGGACGGGTCCGTGCGTCTCTATGCAAACATCGCGCGGAACAGGGAGAAAGACCCCGACACATTTGCCGCTTTTCGGGACAGAATAGCTGCATTTGCCGAAGAATCACTGCGAAGCGGCCGGATTTCGGATGAATATGCTGCCGTATATCAGGCGGTGATCAGAAAGCTTCCCGATGCCGCATCTGCGGATACGATGGTAAAAGCCCTCTTTACGGAGCATCTGTACTGTGATGATCCGTCGATCAGGGAGGCGGTTGTT
This sequence comes from uncultured Lachnospiraceae bacterium, assembly GCA_902783935.1. Classification (GTDB taxonomy): domain Bacteria; phylum Bacillota; class Clostridia; order Lachnospirales; family Lachnospiraceae; genus Chordicoccus. The sequence goes on from CACZTA010000069.1 coordinate 11,393, forward strand.
GTCCAGCCGGGACTGACTGCGGAAGCGGTTTTTCCGGTGATCTCCGGAAATGCTTTCATCAGACGTTCATCAGAGAAAGCCGTCATACTGCTTGCAGACCGCGAAGGAAGACGATATGCGGCTTCGGTCGACTATGTGACGGAGCCGATCCTTGACAGCCGTATTTTCAGGAATATGTGCAGGGAACAGTGTCCGGATGACCCGGAGATGATCCTGAGCCGGACGGAAGAGTTCCTGGCGAAGGACATTGAAGACGCGGAAGCGTTCAGGATCTGGAAAAAAGCATCGGAAAATCCTGTGTTTTCAGACGAGTACAGGATGGAAGCACGCCGGTTTGTGCTGAAATACATTGCTCTTCATCCGGAAAACTCTTTCTTTTCACAGCTCACGGGATGGGATGTGCTGAAGGAATATGCGGAAGCGGACTGCGAAACGCTTCTCGGTATTCTGATGGCCGGCGGACTGTACCGGGCTGCGTATGAAGTAATTTCCGTTTTCGGCTCTGAAGACGTTCCGGCAGAACAGATCGCAAGGCTGGCAAGCCATATGATTGAAGAGTGCGGCGAAGAAAGAAATGACGGTCTTCTGAAATGTGCAGCGGATGCATTCCGGAAAGGGAAATATGATGAACAGATTCTCCGCTACCTGACGAAGTATCTGTCAGGAAGCCTTGAAGAGATGCGGGCGGTCAGGCTTGTGGCGGCTTCATTTCTGCCGGATACTGCCCCCCTTGATGAAAGGATTCTTTCGCGCTGCATCTTCACGCGCACGCTGATTCCCGAAATTCTCTCCGTTTTCCGCGATTTTGTCATGAGAGGTGAAAATAAGGCGCTGACAGGGGAATTTCTGGAGTTTTACTGTATGCGGATTCTTCATACAGGCGGAGCGCCGGATGCATTTACTGCCGAATGTGCTGCAGATTATATTAACAGCGGAAGGAAAGCGGATTTTGCCCTTAAGCTGTACTACCTTCTTTATGCTTCGGAAAAAGAGACCCTGTCGGAGGATGAGGAGACCCTCGTGACCCGCTTCCTCGATGAGAGCCTGAAGAGAGGCCTGAGATTCGGCTTCTATAAAAAATTCCCGGATAAACTGATCGCAGAGTACCGGATAAGGGATAAGGTGTTTATTGAACAGACGGCAGACCCGGGAGCCCGCGTCTTTCTTACCTGGTGCCTGCTTGAAGAAGATGCCGGGAACGGGGAGGAGACATGGCAGACAGAACCGCTTGAGAGACGGTTCAAGGGGATTTTTTCCAGAGAATTCACACTGTTTTACGGAGAGCGTCTCAAGTACAGGGTGACTGTGGAAAATGGAGGCGTTAAAACTGTTTCAGAGGAGCAGACAGTCAGCGTGTCCGGAGAGGACGCGGAGGGAAGCAGCCGTTACTGCCGGATGAATGCCATGCTGAAATCCATGAAACACGGAGATATTAATGAAACCAGAGAACGGATCCGCCTTTATAACAGGGCAATGAAAGCGTCTGAAATGCTCTTTACACTGGAAGAGTGAGATTTGGAAACACGGGTGATACAGATGAAGGAAGTACGCAGAGTCCTGGTCGGATTCGAATTCGGTGAGAAAGAATCTCAGATCTGTTATTATGACAGAAAACTGCAGGAACCGGTATCAGTGCCGGCGAGAGTCGGTACAAATCAGCTCGCATTTCCGACGTCACTGACGGGCATGCCGGACAGCGGTGAATGGCACTGCGGGACAGAAGCAGAGTATTTTGCCGCTCATGAAGGCGGAACCGCGGTGCGCACGGCGGATGAATCTTTCTATGATACGGTACGGAAGGGAAAAGACTTTCAGATCGGGGAGAAACGGTTTGGCGCGGACGAGCTTCTTGAGTTCTTTTTGCGGGAATCGCTGAAAATGCTCGGGCTCGCAGACCCGGTGAAGAGCATCGCCGGGATCGGCATCACCGTCCGTGCCCTTACCGGTGATTTTGCCGTGAGGATACAGCAGGTACTCGGCAGGATCGGATTCAGGCGGGACATCTGCTTTGTCATGGATGAAGATGAGAGCTTTTATTACTACGGTTACAGCCAGCGGCCTGAAATATCCTCACGGAATATGGCCCTGATCTGTTTTGACGGTGACTGCGCTGTCTGTAAGAGCATGTCTGAAAACAGGACAAAAAAGCCGTTCATCGTTACGGTGGCAGAGAAGGGGAATACCGCTCTTCCGGAAAACTTTGAAGAGAGAGATGAGGTTTTTGCCGAAGCGGCAGAAGAATGGATGAAAAGCGGGGGATTTTCAGGCGTCTTTATTACAGGACGCGGATTCAGTCCGGAATGGGCGTCAAAATCCGTCAAAGT
>CACZTA010000070.1 GCA_902783935.1 uncultured Lachnospiraceae bacterium
CCTCGCAGGAACTTATAGTTGAATGGTTCCTATATGCATTTTTAATAACGCAGCTTCTCCGGCATTTAACCGGTTATTCATTTTCACAAAATAATTCTGTTCCGGCCGGATCCCGTCTTCCGAAAATGATCAAAAAATCGCAAAAACGAACATTTATTATTGTGTTTCATGTGAAAAAGGTGTATATTTCAAGATAAGATTTAAATCCTAACAGGACTCAAAAGGAGGAAGCAGGATGAGCAAAATCTCAGAAATGACAAGAGAAAGCTGGATTATGAGCACCTTCCCGGAATGGGGCACCTGGCTCGTCGAAGACATCGAAAACGAAGTCGTCGAACCCGGCAACGTCGCAATGTGGTGGCTCGGATGTACGGGTATCTGGTTCAAGACTCCGGGCGGCGCCAACATCACAATTGACCTCTGGTGCGGCAACGGCAAGCGCACACACGGCGACGGAAAGATGAAAGTCGGCCACCAGATGGCAAATATGTGCGGCGGCAGGGCGATGCAGCCGAATCTGCGCAATGTGCCGTTTGTTATCGATCCGTTTGCTTTCAAGCAGGTCGATGCGGTTCTTGCCACACATTATCATCAGGATCACATGTCCGCGGAGTGGGCGGCACACGTTATCCAGAGCGGCATGACCACAACAGACGAAAACGGCAAAGAGATCCCCGTTCCCTTCATCGGACCGGAAAAATCCGTTGAAACATGGGTGAAGTGGGGCGTTCCGGAAGACCGCTGCGTAACCGTAAAGCCGGGCGACGTCATCAAGATCAAGGATATCGAGATCGTCTGCCTCGACAGCTTTGACCGCACCTGTATCGTCACCACCGACTCCACAGGCCCGGACCGCGAAGAACTTACCGGCAAGTGCCCGACTGACATGGACGAAAAGGCAGTCAACTACCTGCTGAAGACCCCGGGTGGAAATATCTACCACTCCGGCGACTCTCATTTCTCAATTTACTTCGCAAAACACGGCAAGGATTACGACATTGACGTCGCTTTCGGTTCCTTCGGCGAAAATCCGATCGGCATGCAGGACAAGATGACATCCATCGATGTTCTCCGCATGGCTGAAAATCTCCAGTGCAAAGTTGTCGTTCCGATCCACTGGGATGTCTGGACAAACTTCCAGGCTGACTGCGAAGAAATCAAGCTGCTCTATGATTTCAAGAAGGACAGAAATGAATATAAATTCCATCCGTTCTTCTGGCAGGTCGGCGGCAAGTATGTCTATCCGCAGGATAAGGACAAGATCTATTATCACCACCGCAGAGGTTTCGAGGACTGCTTCGAGGCACCGCAGAACATTCCTTATCGTTCCTGCCTGTAATTACATTATATTAAATGCATTTCTATTTCAGAAAGGAGAATCATAATGGCATCTGTTCTGCAGACGATTGTGGAAAAGAAGCATTATAAGTTCATTGACGGCGAAGGTGTCACATGGCAGGAAGCCGTTAAGCTCAGCGCGGAGAGCCTCGTGGCAGACGGCACGGTCTCCGAGGACTACTACAAGCAGATCGTAAGCTGCATCGAAGAATACGGTCCGTACGTCGTCTTTGACCACAATGTCGCCATGCCTCATACTACCAGGGACGCAGAAGGCGCGTTCGGCACCGGCATCGGTTTCATGGTCAGTGAAAAAATGATCGACTTCGGCGTGGATGAAGACGGAGAGAAAAAAGAAGCAAATCTTTTCTTTACGCTTTCAGCCGCCGACAACGATGCACATATGGACAATATTGCCCAGCTGTCCCAGATCTTCATGAACGATGACCTGCTTGACGCCCTGGCAAAAGCCAGAACCCCTGAAGACATCCTCGCCGCAGAGGCCCAGTTCCCCTGCGAGGAAGACTGAGTAAACATATCAACAGTTTAAACATAATAATAATAGAGAGGAAATAGTATGTTTATCCTTAAAGCGATTTGGGAGTTTTTTGCGACTTACATCCTGCAGAAAGCACCTTATATGGTCGGTTTCCTGACACTGCTCGGCTACTGCCTGATGGGCAAAAAGTGGTACGACACGCTGGCCGGCACACTTAAAGCCATCATCGGTATGCTCATCCTGAATGCAGGTTCCGGCGGACTGACCAGCAACTTCCGTCCGATCCTTGCAGGCTTAAAAGAACGCTTCAACCTGACCGCATGCGTCATCGACCCGTACTATGGCCAGAACGCCGTTACCGCCGGTGTCGAAGAAGTATTCGGCAAAGGCTTCTCCCAGGCGATGACACTGCTCCTGATTGCATTCATTGTCAACATCCTGCTCGTCCGCTTCAACAAGATTACGAAGTGCCGTACGCTCTTCACAACCGGCCACGTTCAGGTCCAGCAGGCTGCCACCGCTTACTGGCTGATCATGTTCGCACTGCCCAGCCTTCTGAATAACAACGTTGCCCTGATGGTCATCATGTCCGTCATCCTCGGCGCTTACTGGGCGGTCGGATCCAACCTCACAGTCAAGCCGATGCAGGAACTGTCCGAAGGTGCAGGCTTCGCCATCGCCCATCAGCAGATGTTCGGCATCCGCCTTTCCTACTGGCTCTCCGACAAGCTGTTCGGCGACAGAGGCGGCAAGCGCAAAGTCAAAAAAGTCGGCGAGATGGAAATGCCCGGCTTCTTCTCAATCTTCAATGAGAACATGGTCTGTACCGCTATTCTCATGACAGCTTTCTTCGGCGTCATTATGGCGATCATCGGAAAGCCGTTCTTCGTTGAATCCGGTGCTACGACTGAAGCAGAAAACTTCGTCTTCTACTGCTTCAACACCTCACTGCAGTTCGCTGTCTACCTGGCAATCCTGCAGCTCGGTGTCCGTACATTCGTTACAGAACTGACAGCTTCCTTCCAGGGTATCGCAGACAAGCTTCTTCCGTCTTCTATCCCGGGTGTCGACTGCGCTGTCTGCTTCGGTTTCGGCGATTCCAACGCTGTTACATTCGGTTTCCTGGCCGGCCTCGTAGGACAGATTATCGCGATCCTGATCCTGGTTGTGACGAAGTCTCCGACCATCATCATCTGCGGATTCGTTCCGGTCTTCTTCGACAATGCAACCATCGGTCTGGTGGCAAACGAAAAGGGCGGTCTCAAAGCCTGCCTGGTTATCCCCTTCCTCTCCGGTCTTATCCAGGTATTCGGCGCAGCTCTCATCGCAGGCTGGGTCGGCATGGCACAGTACGGCGGATACCTCGGCATGTTTGACTGGGATACGGTATGGCCGGCATTCACAGTCATCATGCGCTTCCTCGGCTATGCGGGTGTTGCGATCGTTGTTATCATCCTGCTTGCGATCCCGCAGATCGAGTACCGCATGGATCCGGAAGGCTACTTCCTCATCACCGAAGACTACGATGCTTATCTTGAACATGTAGCAAACAAGAAGAAATAATTAAAAGCTCATTATTTAATCAATTCATTCTATTGAGAAAGGAACACAGTTATGGCAAAATTAGATGGAAAGAAACTCCTTGCCTGCTGCGCAAACGGCGCCGGCTCCTCCCTGATGATGGAAAACGCCATCCGCAAGGTCATGAAAAGAAATAATATTAATCCCGCTGAGCTTCGCCACTGCCCCGTTTCAGAAGGCAAAACGGCTGCCCGCAATTATGACGTTGTCTTCTGCGCAAGAACATTCGTCAAGACATTTGAAGGTGTGGACAAGGCCGGCACAGTTGTGATTCCTCTGAAGAACGTCATGTCCGACAAGGAAATCGAAGCTGCGCTGAAAGAAGCCGATCTGCTCGACTGATCAATTATTATCCTTAAGGAAACAACAACAGCGTGCAAGGCGGCTTCCGCTTTGCACGCTGCTTCTTTTCATGCTGCATCGTGAGTTTCCCGGAACCGTCAACTTCCGAACCCAAATGGTATTCCCGTTATGAAAAACAATCGTAAAGC
>CACZTA010000071.1 GCA_902783935.1 uncultured Lachnospiraceae bacterium
CGGTGCGACACTCCCCAAGCTTGTCGGCTTCATGAACAGCTGGTATCCGTCGCAGACCGGACTTGCTTCCGGCGTGACGTTCATCGCACTTTATCTCGGACTGGGATTATTCCCGCTGCTGATGGGGGTTATCGCCGCATCTGCCGGGATGCTCATGATGATGATGGTCCCGGTCGCCGGCACTGTGCTGTCGGGTGTGATCGGGATTGCTCTGCCGCCGGAAAGATGATTGTAAAAAAAGAGGGACTGAACATGGATAAGAAAGAAAAGAAAGAAACCGTAAAAGTGGATTATAACGAAAAAATGATCAGGCAGCAGTATGAACCGATGACCGAACAGGAACAGTACCGCCTGAAAATGGAAGCACTGCAGGAGATTCGTGAGAGCGGGATTGATTACTGCAGCTGTCCTGAGACATGTCCCCATCACGGAAAATGCTGGGAGTGCGTCCTGATCCACAGAGGCCACAGGGATCATCTGCCCTACTGTATGTGGGACATGATCAATGAACGGCTGTATGCGGTGCAGCGCCTGACGGAGGGCTCGCTCCTTAAATGGACGCCGCATGAGGACGGATTTATCCCCAGGCAGTACTGCTGCAGTGCTCCGCAGTGCCTGCGCACCGAAGAAGACGAAGAGAATTGAGAACCGGAATCATCAGGAGGACCGCCGAAGCAGTGGCGGTCCTCCATATATGACAGGGTTCATTTATCTGAAAATCCACCTCTGCTGAATCTGATAGCTGATGACAAACAGCAGGGTGTCGACAACCGGCTTTGCTGCCGCGGGATGCCAGTGTGCGTATCTTGTCAGTGCCAGCACAAACAGAGCTGAACAGCACATCTGGAGAATGCAAAGGGTGAAAAAACCGATAAAGGTCTTCTTTGCATCTTTTTGCGACTTAAATACGACGTTCCGGTTCATCGCATAGTTATAAAGTGATGAAATAATCCTGGCAATGACAGTGGCAGTCCAGATCTTCCGCGCATCCCCCGCATTGCTGAGGACAGCCGTGAGCAGGCAGAAAATCCCGTAATCCAGGACGAAAGACGATAATGATACAAACGTGTACTTTATGAAAGAGGACAGGATCAGGCGGTAGATCAGGACGGAGTCCGTTACCGCGCGGAAATGCGTTGATCTGTTCTCGTCAAAATAGACGGTTTCAATCGGGATCTCCCTGATGGGGATTTTCTTTTTAATGCTCTCGATCAGCATGGCGGTATTGTACTCGAAATGCTCCCCGTCGACCGCCAGATACTCATATGCGAGCCGGTTCGGGATACCGCGGAGACCGGTCTGCGTATCTGTCACATTGCCGCCGATGAAGATTTTCAGCACATTCCGGGTGATCCGGTTCCCGAACCGGCTTTTAAACGGGACGCCTGCCTGACTGAAATCGCGCGCGCCAAGGAGGAGGGCGCTGTCGTTCCTCCCCATCTCGTCATCCAGACGCACGGCGTCCTTCACCAGGTGCTGGCCGTCGCAGTCAAACGGGATGATGCCTCTGTATTCACTGCCGTATGTGTTCAGGTAATAATTCATACCGTTCTTGAGAGCCCGTCCCTGCCCCATGTTCCGGGCATTTACGAACACATCACAGCCGTATTTCTCAATCAGCTCCGAGAAAATCCACTTATGATCTTCGCTGCTGCCGTCATCGACGACGATGATATGATCAAAGCCTTCGGCCTTTAAATCCGACACCAGGGAGATAAAACTTTCCGGCGGATTCAGTGCCGGAATAAGCGGAACGCAGTTTCGCTTTACCATTTTTAATACCTTCAGTTTTTGCGCTGTAAAAATGGAACTCTTCCTGCTGATATTACCATAATCGGTTTTTTCTGTCAGTTTTTCTGAAGCAGAAATTGACACTTTGAACACGCGTGAATATAATTTTCGTCAAATAATACAGAAGACTTTTAAGAACGGAGGGTATCATGGATCTGACTGAGGCCAGGGCGCAGATCAGGAACGCGGATCTGCAGATGAGGGAGCTGTTCCTTCAGAGAATGGAAGCTGTGCGTGCTGTTGCAGACTGGAAGAAAGAGCACGGACTTCCTGTCGAAGACAGGGAGCAGGAGATGCGGGTCCTGTCTGAACTGGGTCCCGGAGTGGAAAATGAAGCACTGAGGCCTTTTTATCTGAGATATGTCCAGGATGTCATGGATGTCAGTAAACAGTGGCAGCATTATCTTATTGAGGAGAATGCATCTGACTGACCCTGTAAAGGGTGAAGCGCTCATTGCCGTAGACCTTCTCTTTCGGCGTTGCCGCCGCTTCCTCTTTTTCTCTGGTGAACTGCTCATTATCGGTTTTATATTCAAGATAATAGTCAGCTTCCGCAATCGTATGGCCGTTGTAGCCGGTGCGGAGGCTGACTCTTTCTGTATTCAGGAAGAGTGCACGCGGCTTGCCGAATGCAATCGTCATGTCTTCGGGTACATTTTCCTGAATATACCGGTACATATCAACGGCCTCGGCAGAATACACATCTTCGGGTCCGATGTGTCCCGGATGCTTAAGGTTATAAGACCCGAGCTTCAGGATATTGAGTAACGGCAGATACAGGATCAGGAATGCCGCGCACAGTTTAACACCCGTTCTGAAAAGGCGGGGAAGGCGGATCCGTGAGGTAAGCAGGTGCCAGACTGCCTGAAGTCCATAGGCAGTGAACATGATAAGAACCGGAAGGATATTATAGAGGTACCGCAGTCCCTGGGAATACGGGAGCAGAATATTCACCGCCAGGGTGCCGAGAAGGAGCAGCGTCAGGTGCGCATTTTCCGGGCGGAATCCTTTCAGGATCATACCGATGACGCAGGCAGCAATCAGAATATAGCCGGTGTACGCGGATTTAAACCGGGGAAGGCCGTTGAAGTAGCCGTAGATCAGTTTCCAGTAGACCAGGACCTGGTCCTTTATCATATCAGCTGTCGTCCTTCCTACGTCGCTCATATTTGACGAGGCCGGTGCAAGAAAGAAATGCTCGCTGA
>CACZTA010000072.1 GCA_902783935.1 uncultured Lachnospiraceae bacterium
ATCCAACTAATTTATTGTAACAATAAATTGGCATTCCTACAATAGCAGAAATGCCAATTTCCAGTCATTCAATGTGAAATTACATCAGGTCCTGATAACCGGGTTTATACAGGTGTCTCGGAATACCGTCGACCATGATCGGTGCCACATCGCCCTGGATCAGCGGACGTACATAAGTGATGAATTCATCCGTTACGTATGTGCCGTCTTCATTGACCCATTCTCTCGGAACGAGCCGCTCGTCATTGGCGATCTTGTGGACATCCTTGACTTCCGTGCCGGCCTGGTACGGATCATCGGAGGTTCTCTGGATGACGACCATCTTGCCGCTGTCGCCTTCGTCAGCAGCCTTCATCGCAGCGCCGCCGACTTCATAAGCTTCCAGAATATCCACTCGTGAAGAACAGTGGGATGCGGCTCTCTGAAGCGTGGAGAGCTCGATCGCGCGGGTCTTGCATCCGATTTCCTTCGTAAGGATATCGCAGAGAACCCTGGCGGTACCGGTCAGCTGCTTGTGGCCGAATGCATCCGTATAGTCCAGAGATTCACCGAGCTCCATGACATACTTGCCGTCAGCCGTGTGAATACCTTCAGAGACACAGATGACAACGGAATTCTTCTTCTCGAGAAGGCTTCTGCAGCGGCCGACAAAATCTTCAACGTCAAAATCAAGCTCCGGAAGATAGATGGCATCCGGGCCGTCGCAGTCCTCACCCTTTGACAGAGCGGAAGCGCCGGTCAGCCAGCCTGCGTTGCGGCCCATGATCTCAACGATCGTCACCTGGCCGTTCGCGTTTCTCATGGACAGGCCGTCACGGATGATTTCCTTGACAGAAGTGCCGATATATTTTGCCGCAGAGCCGTAGCCGGGCGTATGGTCTGTCAGTGCGAGGTCATTGTCGATGGTCTTCGGGCATCCTACGAAACGGATCTCCGAACCGGTAATAATCGCATAGTCCGACAGCTTCTTGATCGTATCCATGGAATCATTGCCGCCGATATAAATGAAGCAGTCGATTTCAAGCTCATGCAGAATCCCGAAAATCTTCTCATAAAGAGCCTGGTCCTTGTGGATATCGGGAAGCTTGTATCTGCAGGAGCCGAGATAGGAAGCCGGCGTTCTCTTCAGAAGCTCGGAATCCAGCCCGCTTGTGATGTGCTCGGAAAGATCTACATATCTTCCTTCCATCAGGCCCTGAACACCGTGGAGCATACCGTAGACCTTTTTGTATCCGCGGTCAATGGCTGTCCTGTAAACACCTGCAAGTGATGAGTTGATTGCTGCGGTCGGTCCGCCTGACTGGCCGACAATGACATTGCGCTTTTCTGCATGAAGCATAAAATAGTACCTCCTTAAAAACGGAATACAGTCCGTGTGATGCACATGTTTCCATCAAGCAATTATTCTACATGATAAAGACGGTGTTTTCAAGAACCTTTCATGACTCTGCGGCAATTGGCTGTCCGCAGTTCGGGCAGAATTTCGGCGGGTTCGCCGCATCGAATTCATTGCCGCAGTTAGCGCAGAAACCCTTTGCGGGTTCCGCCGGCTTCGGCTGTCCGCAGTTTGTGCAGAATTTTCCGCTGTTCGCGGAGCCGCAGGCGGCGCATGTCCAGCTGTCGGCTGCCGGCTGGGCCTGCATCATCTGCGGAGCAGCCTGCTGGCCCTGCTGCATCAGGCCGGCGATATTTGTTCCGCCCGCCATGCCGTTCATCATGCCGAGTCCTGCAAATCCTGTTACGGCACCGTTTGCATTTGCGCCGGCTGCCTGCATCGCCTGTGTCTGGCCCATTCCCATGTAAGCACCGAGCATGGAAGGATCCGTATAGCCCCTGGTTTCCTGATACTTCTCGATTTTCGCCTTGGAATTCTCGTCCGCATCCATCATGCCGATTGCGATCTTGAAGATGGAGATGCCGCGGGATTCGCTCCAGGACTGATCGAGAAGGTCATTAACTTCCTTGACGAGCTGTGCCTCGTTCGCCGCAATATCCGTATAGGGAATGTGAAGCTTCGACATCTGGCCGACGCCCTGGCGGATGGCTGCGATCGCTTCCGTCTTGATCTGCGCTTCGATTTCTTCTTTGCGGACCATGCCGGAGCCGTCAGAACCGGTCTTCTGGGCACCGATGACCTCGAAGAACTTCGCGGGATCCGTGACCTGGATCGAATACATGCCGTTGCCCATGAGTGTCGTAGCAATATGCCAGACAGGACGGCCTGTAGTCATATCCGCTTCCCAGTGATCGAATACGATATTGCCGGATCCCCATTTAAAGCCCTGGATTTCACCGAGGTTAATATAGTAGACCCTCTGGGTATTTGTTCTGGACCCGCCGGCGAGGAACTGGTTTCCGACAGAAGACAGAATCGCCTTCAGTCCTTTGTTGTCGCCGGTCATCAGTGACGGGGCTGTAGATGCGTCATATTTATATCTTCCGGGTTCTGCGCAGAACTCAACGATCCGTCCGTTTTCAACAAGGATCATGCACTGGTTGGTCTGAACATCAATACCGGAACCGGAAGTAATGATATTCTGGTCGCCGCCCTTGTTCTTCGAGCCTTTGCTGCTGATTTTTTCACCGCGCTTCATGAGAATGCCGCCCGACATGTCGCCGCTTTCAAAATAATCAACCCACAGGCTCTCGCCGGTCGTATTGATCGCATTTCCAAGTGCTCCGAGTGTCTGTGCTGCTACTTTAATCAGTCCCATTCTTTTCTCTCCTTTCAGGTTGATATGGTCCTATGTTCATTTATCTGTCAAATAGAAAACTGTTATCAGAATTTGCCGCCGCCTCCGCTGAAGTGGCCGCCGCCCGAGGAAAAACCACCCGAGGAAAAACCGCCCCCCCGGCCTTTCCCTCCTGTGCTTTTCGGAATGTGGATGCGGGTAACCGTTGTCCCCAGATAATGTTCATGATGATTCTTCCTTGTAAACCTGTTCACCTTGATTGCCGGTGTGTTGCCGGCGGACGGCTGCGTCCCCCTGTGGTTCAGCACCAGTCCGAAAATCCCGAGAAGCGACAGCACCGAACTGACGATCAGGGATACCGGTGTGGGCTTTATCGCTCTCACCGGGTTTTCCACGCGGTCGATATAATCGAGAAACGTGTCCGCCACTGCGTTATAGTCGCCCTGTTTTGCAGGCGGCAGACAGGCATCGTAAATTTTGTCGGCCAGTTCGGAATACTTTGCTTCTGCGAAACGCCCGTGGCCGGCAGTCCACATTACCCGGTTGTTGAGGTCGATCAGGAAACAGAACGCGTCCTCCCTGAACCGGTTGTCTATGTAAAACTGGCGACAGTATTTGCCGGATGTTTCTGATCCGTAATAAGCATCTTCCGGCACTTCTTCAGATGTCAGAATAATGACGTCGGCGTCCAGCCGCTCCTGAAGCGCCGCGATTTTCGCCCGCATTTCCTCTTTCCCGCCGTCTGACAGGATCGAAGCATAGTCGAAAATCCTCTCCCCGGGATCCCTGACCCTCGGAATCCTGAATCTCGTGCCGTTGTTGGAGATATAGACATCATCTCCGTCATTGTTTTCCGCATATGCATCATCGTTAAAGCTGCTGTCTGCCGCAGCTGAAGCCGCAGACCAGGCAGCCACGAAAAAGCAGATGAGCACCGGGAGGCAGAAAAGGATGATTCTTTTCTTTATCATCACAGCCATCACATCACCCCCAGCACTCTCAGAACCATCATGATGATCTGTGACACAACGAAGACGACCGCACCTGCTTCGACGATCCGCATGGGATCCTGAGGAATTTCTCCCATCATTTTCCCTGTCTGGCCGTTCATGCCGAAGACATAATTCTTTCCCCGGTACTCCGTATACATCATCCATACCGGCAGCATGACCTGTTCCACCTTC
>CACZTA010000073.1 GCA_902783935.1 uncultured Lachnospiraceae bacterium
TCGGCGGCCAGGGCGGCGGCCTGTTCGGCGGCGGCGGAACAGATCTCGACGGGGACGGCAAGCCGGACAGCCTGACGGACGGCAGCGACCTGCTGGGAGCGCTTTTCTCATTCCTCAAATAAAAAAAGAAGCATATAAGGAAAAAACGGGGTCTTTTGCGGGACCCCGTCTTTCTTTTGCGCCAACCTTGCGGGAAAAGCTGTACATTTCGGAAAGATGTGGTAGAATCAGTTATTGCAGTTTCAGAAGCAGGGTAATTTATCCTTCCGGGAGCGCAGCGGGTTCCCGGACAGAAAAAAGAGAGGAGACATTTATGCGGGTCCGGAAAGAAGCACTGACAATCATCGCATGCGCCGGGGCTGCCATGCTGGTACTGTCCGGCTGCAGCAGTGCGCGGGCAGGGAGCACGGCGGCATCTGCAGCGGCGTCTGTGAAAGAAACAGAAAGCACTTCCGCGGCAGCGGGGGCGGAGGCAGACAGTGTTTCCGCGGCAGCAGTGACGGGGGCAGGCAGCCTGGCGGACGCATCTTCCGTCACGGAACCGGCTTCCGGCAGTTCTTCTGCTGCGGAGAGCATCCCGGAGACCGCATTTCCGGATGAGGCGGAAAAACCCGCAGGTTCCGCTCCGGAGAGCGTACAGGAGGAGGTGCCGGTTCTGACGCCCGCACCGACGCCGAAGCCGACACCGGCCGCGGCGGATGTCGTGACCAGGGAGCCGGTCAGGCTGGATCCCGCGTGGCTCTATGCGGATCACTCAAAGATCAATACGGGGACGGCGACGCTCTATCATGCCCGCCCTTCCATCGCGAAAGGAAAGACCGTCTGCATCAATGCCGGCCACGGAACGGAGGGCGGCTCTTCCGTGAAAACGCTTTGCCACCCGGACGGCACGCCGAAGGTGACCGGCGGGACGACAGAGGCCGGGGCGACAGAAGCGGTCGCGGTTTCGAGCGGCATGGATTTCCTCGACGGGACGCCGGAGCGGGAGGTAACGGTGGCGCTGGCACTTGTCGTGAAGGATACCCTTCTGAAGGAAGGCTATGACGTGCTGATGATCAGGGAGTCGGCGGATATCCAGCTTGACAACGTGGCGCGGACCGTCATCGCGAACAACAGGGCAGACTGCCATATCGCGCTCCACTATGACGGAACGGAAAGCGACAAGGGCGTTTTCTTCTTCAGCGTTCCTTCGGACAGCACTTACAGGAGCATGGAGCCGGTCGCGTCGCACTGGATGGATCACAACCGCCTCGGCGAAAACATCGTGAAGGGGATTGAAGCCCAGGGATTCCATCTGTTTGACGGCGGATCCATGGAAATGGATCTGACCCAGACGTCCTATTCGACAGTGCCCTCGATTGATCTCGAGGTCGGAGACGCGGCGTCCGATCATTCGGGTGTCCTTTTCCCGGACCTGGCGAGGGGCATCGCAGCCGGACTGAACAGTTTTTTCCTGTTTCCGGCGTGACAGATGAATAAAAATTGTTGGGAAATAATGTGACAAACAGCTGCATTCCCTGTACAATAAGAAGAAGTACCGTTCCCTAAGGGAGCAGGGAACGAGTAAACCGGGTGCCGGAAAAGGGGAGAATACGGCACTGAACGGGAATAAGGGGAGACGCATGATGAAACGCAGAATAGGGGTTGCGGCCGCTGTATGTATTCTGGCTGTCTGTGCGGCACTGGGATTCATGTATTATCGCGGCTATCGGGAAGTTCAGGGGAAGCTTCTGCCCAATACGTGGGTAAACGGCATGGACGTCAGCGGCATGACCGCAGAAGAGGCGCGCGCACAGTATGAAGCGACCAGCAGCGCGTGGGCGCTGACGGTTCAGGAGATGGACGGAGTGTCCGAGACGATTCCTTACCGGGATTTTGACTACAGGCTCACGATGGGCACCTCATTCGAAAAGCTGATCGCGGATCAGAATTATTACAAGTGGCCGCTGGCCAACATGAAAAAAACCGTCATCAGGACGAAGCAGGGCTTTACTTTTAATGAGGGAAAGCTTAAGCGGCGCGTCCACGCCCTGAATGCAGTCTCGGGGAGCGAGGTCAGGGATCCGGCCAACGCCTATATTGACAAGACTGCCGACGGATATGTGATCGTCAAGGAAAAAGACGGAAACCGCCTCATCGAGGATAAAGTCGCAAAGCTTGCGGCCGGCGCCGTGACGGACGGACCCGCTTCCATCGACCTTGTCGCTGAAGACTGTTACCGGAAGGCGGAGATCCGCTCCGACAACAAGACGCTTCAGGGACGCTTTAAGAAGCTGGACGACGTGCAGAATACGGTCCTGACGATCTATCTCGAGAACGGCGCGGTGGAAACACTGGATAAAAGCACGTTCCTTGACTGGATGGAATGGGACGATGAAGGCCGCAATGTCCTGATTAACACAGGGGCGGTCATGGCTTACACAAATGATCTGGGCGACCGGTACGATACCCTGGGAACCGTGAGGCATTTTACCAATTCCCACGGAGACGTCATCGAGGTCGGCGGAAATCCATCCGACTCCTACGGGTTCAAAATGGACAGGGAGACAACGGCCGCAAGGATCCGGGAGGCGCTTGAGGGCGCGGAATCGAAGAAGATGGAGTGCGCCTGGTATGACTATGCGCTTGACAGGGATACAGAGAACGGCGATATCGGCTATACGTATATCGAAGTGAGCCTGGATGACCAGCACATGTGGTATTACAAAGACGGGGAGCTCAAGATCGAAACGGATGTCGTGACCGGGCTCGACACCGAGGAGCGGCGAACGCCGACGGGCGTCTATGCCGTGCTCGACAAACTGCGCGACCATACCATGACCGGTTCCTACGGGTCGGCGTTTGTCCATTATACACTTGCATATAATATCGACGGGATCTGCATCCATGATGCGACGTGGAGGGGAAGCTTCGGAGGCGACATCTGGCGCTCCAGCGGCAGCCACGGCTGTGTCAATACACCGATCTCCGTAATGGCGGAGCTGTACGGGATGGTGGATCTGAATACGCCGATTGTCGTTTATTGAAAGGATAGTATGGAGAAAAAATCATCGACAGGCCTGGTCGCTGTGCTGATTGTCGCCTGCGTTCTTCTGGCGGGCCTTTCCGCATGCGTGCTTTTCGTGCTGAATAATTCTTCTGTGCCGCAGGAGGCTGTTCTGCAGGAAGACACCGAAAATGCAGACGGACCGGATGAAACCGCATCTGCCGCCGAATGGACGGACAGTGCGGAGTCAGCCGGGGACCCTGCTGAAATACCTGCAGACGAAGCA
>CACZTA010000074.1 GCA_902783935.1 uncultured Lachnospiraceae bacterium
AAAATATAAAAGAGAACAAAAAAACACATTCCGCACGGGAATGTGTTTTTCTTTTACCGTTCTTTCATATTCATATAATCGTAATGCGAACCGACATACTTTGTGGCAGGCCGCATGATACGCCCGTCGTAGAGTTTGTTCTCGACATTGTGCGCAACCCAGCCCGAGACCCTGGCGATGGCGAAAAGCGGGGTGAAGAGATCCTCCGGAATACCGAGCAGATGGTATGCAAACCCGGAATAAAAATCAACATTCGTCGGCAGGATCTTCTTTTTCCGTTCATAAGTGACCTCTTTTACGGTTTTTTCAAAGAGATCATAGAATTCAAATTTTTCGATGCAGCCTTTCTCTTCGGCAAGTTCGCGACAGAGTGTCCGCAGAATTTCGGCTCTCGGATCAGAGAGTGTGTAGACGGCGTGCCCGAAGCCGTAGATCAGGCCGCTCTGGTCATAGAGCTCGCCGTTCAGAAGCTCATTGACGACGCGGTTCACCGCATCCGGATCTTTTGTGTATCCGATACGCATAATGACCTCGTTCATCATCTCGGCGACGGATACATTTGCTCCGCCGTGCTTCGGACCCTTGAGCGCGCCGATGGAACCGCAGATCGCAGAATAGAGATCCGTGCCGGTTGATCCGATGACGACATCCGTAAATGCGGAATTGTTGCCGCCGCCGTGGTCCGCATGGATAACGAGCAGGGCGTCCACCAGGTTTGCCTCGCGGTTTGTGAACATGCCGTCGTCTCTGAGCAGATAGAGAATGTTTTCCGCGATGGAGTATTCCGCTTTCGGATAATGAATAACCAGCGACTTGCGGTAAAGCGTGTGCATTTTAGCCTGATAGGAATAACAGCCGAGAATCGGGAATTTCGCGATCAGGTTGATTCCTTTTAACAGGATCTGGTAGACATCCGTGCTGTCCGGATCCGGGTCATAATTGTATAAGGCGAGCGTGAGCGTCTGCATGCGGTTCATCAGATTCCTGGAAGGAGATGTCAGGATCTCCTGGATCAGGAAATTCTCCGGCAGCTCATAGCGCTGGGCCAGGCTCGAGAGGAAGTCCCTGAACTGGCTTTTGTCCGGCAGGAAACCGAAAAGCAGGAGGAAACATGTCTCCTCATATCCGAAATTTTTCTGGCGGTTTGCGATGAGATCGCGGATACCGTAACCCCTGTAAAGCAGATCTCCTTCGCACGGGCGGATAGCCCCGTTTTCATCCGTCTCATAGCCGATGACGTCGGCTACCCTGGTCAGGCCGATGCGGACGCCGGTTCCGTCTTCATTCCGGAGGCCTTTTTTTACATTATATTCTTTAAACAGCGGCGTCGGGATATCCGTATAATTTGAAGATTTCCCGAAAAACCGGGCCAGAATATTGTCATCATTAAACTTTGTTGCCATCTTATCCCCCTGAGGAAAATACGCTCTTTATAAGCGGAAGTTTTATGTGACATTATAGGCACAGGGGTTCTTCCTGTCAAGAAACGCTTGTCAGATCCTTCTTCCCGTGCTACAATATCAGACAGCGGTCAGAGAAATGGCTTCTATGGGGGTATAGCTCAGCTGGGAGAGCGCTTGAATGGCATTCAAGAGGTCATGGGTTCGAATCCCACTATCTCCATTTCCCGAAAGAGATTCCGCAGAAGCCGCTGTGCGGCGGTGAACCGGGGATTTACAGAATTATCTGTTTCCGCGGTGCGGTTGTAATCAAGAGGAAAGGATACTATTTATGAAAAACAGATTTCAGACGATGCTTCTGGCAGGGATCTGTGCATCATTCCTTATGATGACGGGCTGCGGCAGCGCCGCATCGATTTCTTCCCTGACAGACAGTGATTCGATGATGTCAACCGTCGGGACGACCGAAGCGGTGACGCCGACCGTGAATCCGCTGATTCCGCAGTCGACGGCTGAATCGCTCCCGGCCATTCCTGCGCAGGCAGTCGGGACGCCGACACCTTCTGTTACACCTGCGGCGGCAGAAACTGTTACTCCGGCAGTGACAGCTCCGGAAGAAGAGCAGAATACAGACGACACGGCACAGGAACAGACACAGGCACCGGAAGAAGAAGAAAACAACACACAGGAAGAAGAAACACAGGAAACCGAAAACGCTCCCGAAGAGGAAGAAGAGTTTGAACCTGCCGGCGAAGGCAACACAGCCACGGCGACGGCAACCGTAAACTTCCGCACAGATCCGAACACGGATGCGGGCGATGACAATGTCATCACCGAGATCGAAGAGGGCTCGAGCGTGACGGTCATCAGCGCAGAGGACGGCTGGTACAAGGTCGAGTATAACGGCGAGACCGGATACGTCAAAGCAGATTATTTTGAATAAGTCATAAAGAAAAGACCTGCATCTGCAGGTCTTTTCTTATTTCTGCAACTAAGCCGGGGGGGAGCCGTCCCGCGTCCGTCGGTCACCACCACGCCCTGCCGGCACAGCCGCACGGAAGAATCAGGGAAGTGCCCGACACGGGAAGACCGATCTCATCCGAGCAGATCCCGGCGGGCTTTTTCTCCCTGAGGGCGGACGTGAGCATGTACGTGAGGACGCCGCTCTGGAGACCTGTCGTGTAGGAGTTGACGAGGAAAAACAGCGGATGGCTGCTCAGAAGATCCGCACACAGCGAGATCAGGTCGAAAACGGTGTCTTCGATCTTCCAGATTTCGCCTTTCGGCCCTCTTCCGTAGGAAGGGGGATCCATAATGACGGCATCATAGGTGCTTCCTCTGCGGAGCTCCCTGCGGACGAACTTGATGCAGTCGTCAACCAGCCAGCGGCAGGGAGCGCCGCTTAAGCCCGAGAGGTCTGCATTTTCATGTGCCCAGGTCACCATGCCCTTCGATGCGTCGACATGGGTGACGGATGCACCTGCTTCGAGGGCCGCACAGGTGGCGCCTCCTGTATATGCGAAGAGATTGAGGACGCGGACAGGCCGTCCGGCATCCCGGATCAGCTGTCCGAACCAGTCCCAGTTGACGGCCTGTTCCGGAAAGAGCCCGGTGTGTTTGAAACTGAACGGCTTCAGATGGAAGGAGAGCGCCCCGTATGAGATGGTCCAGCTTTCCGGGAGGCCGGAGAATTCCCAGCTGCCCCCGCCTTTTGTGCTCCGGTGATAGTGCCCGTTCGGCCTGCTCCATCCGGGCAGGGTCTTCGGTGTATTCCAGATCACCTGGGGATCCGGCCGGATGAGGAGATAGCGGCCCCAGCGCTCCAGTTTTTCTCCCCCGGATGTGTCCAGTACTTCATAGTCCTTCCAGTTCTCTGCGATCCACATGCCGTTTGCCCTTTCTGTTATTTATCCGGGTGTAATGGATATTTGAATATGCATGCTTCATCATAA
The DNA here is from genome assembly GCA_902783935.1 of uncultured Lachnospiraceae bacterium. Taxonomy (GTDB): domain Bacteria; phylum Bacillota; class Clostridia; order Lachnospirales; family Lachnospiraceae; genus Chordicoccus. The sequence continues at coordinate 3,353 of CACZTA010000074.1, forward strand.
CGCGAAAAGCACTTCTCTGCAAGAGAAGACGCGGCTTCATGGCGGGGGTGAGGCGCGTTGTCCGTTGACACTCATCCGTTCATGCCGTAAAATCAAGGGAAATTATGAGAAAAGCGAAATGCGGAGCAGTCCGCCGGAATCATCGGTTCATTAATTAAGGAGACCTGGAATGAAAGCATATGAAGAGATGTCTTCAGAAGAACTGCTGAAAGAGAAGGCGATTCTTTCACAGAAGTATGAAGAAGTGAAAAAGAAGAAACTGAAACTGGATATGTCCCGCGGGAAGCCGTCTCTTGCGCAGCTGGCGCTGTCGCTTGAGATGATGGACGTACTGGATTCTAACAGCTATTTCCTCGATGAGACGGGAACGGACTGCAGAAATTACGGGATCGTATCCGGGATCCCCGAGGCAAAGCGGCTTCTTGGCGCCATGTCGGAAATCCATGCCGAAGACGTGGTGATTTTCGGAAATTCCTCGCTGAATATCATGTTTGACACAATCGGCCGTTCGTTTTCACATGGTGTCTGCGGTGCGGTGCCGTGGTCGAAGCTTGACTCCGTAAAGTTCCTCTGTCCGGTGCCCGGCTACGACAGGCATTTCCGCATCACGGAGTTCTTCGGTATCGAAATGATCAATATCCCGATGACACCCGAGGGCCCTGACATGGACCTTGTGGAGCAGTATGTACAGAATGACCCGGCCGTCAAAGGCATCTGGTGCGTGCCGAAGTATTCCAATCCGCAGGGATACAGTTATTCGGATGAAACGGTCAGGCGTTTTGCCGCGCTTGAACCGGCGGCGGAGGACTTCCGCATATACTGGGACAATGCCTATTCGATCCACCATCTGTATGAAGACCCGGAGAACCAGGACGTGATCCTGGAGATCCTGAATGAATGCCGGAAGGCAGGTCATCCCGATCTCGTTTATAAATTTGTTTCGACGTCAAAGGTGACGTTCCCGGGATCCGGTGTCGCGGCGATCGCGGCATCAAAGAAAAACCTGAAGGACGTGCTGACTACGATGAAGGTCCAGACAATCGGCCATGACAAGCTGAACCAGCTTCGACATGTCCGGTATTTCGGCAATATCGCCAACATGCGCAGACATATGATGCGCCATGCGGACATACTCAGGCCGAAATTTGAGATGGTGACCGAAACGCTTGACCGGGAACTGTCGGATCTGCAGATCGCTTCCTGGACGAAGCCGCGCGGCGGATATTTTATTTCTTTCGATTCCATGGACGGATGCGCGAAGGCGATCGTTAAAAAGTGCGCGGAAGCGGGGGTCAAGATGACGCCTGCGGGCGCAACCTATCCTTACGGGATCGATCCGCACGACAGCAATATCCGGATTGCGCCGAGTTTCCCTGAAATCAGGGAGCTGAAGAGGGCGCTCGACGTATTTGTACTGGCGGTGAAGCTGGTAAGCATCGACAAGATACTGGAAGAAAGAGCATAAGAGAGCATTTATATGAGCAGCAGAAAAGGGAACAGCGGATTCGGACCCGTGCGGACGGTTATTCTCGTTCTTGCCTGCGGGGTACTCGGTTTTTCGCTTTTTAAGCTTGCGGGTTTTGCGAAAGGTTATCTGGCCAGCAGAAAAGAATATACATCTCTGGCCGAGTCTTATACGCAGCCGCACAAACCTGACGGGGATGAGACGGAAACGGGAACCCCGACCCCGGCAGCGGTGCCCCAGACACCGACCCCGACCCCTGTGCCGGGTGAGCCCGCTCAGCCTGAGATTATCTATGAGGACGCAGATCCGCCGCTTACGGTCAACTGGGAGGAACTGCGGGAAGTCAACGATGAAATCACCGGCTGGCTGTACGTCGATGCGGAGCCGTCCATCAATTATCCGATCTGCCAGGGGGAAGACAACGACTATTATCTGCACCGGACATTTGAAAAACAGGAACTGTTTGCCGGAGCGATTTTCGAGGATTATAACAATACCCCGGATTT
>CACZTA010000075.1 GCA_902783935.1 uncultured Lachnospiraceae bacterium
GAACGGTTTTATCTTTATACCCTGCTTTCGAGGCCTTCCGGGAGGCTTTATCTGTCTTTCAGCCGGACATCGGCGCAGGGGGAGAAGCTGAATCCTTCCTATCTGATTGACACCGTCTGCAGACTGTTTCCGGGGCTTGAGACGGAAGCAGACGTTGAAAGCGGCCCGCAGAGGATGCGGAGCGCCAGGCATCTCCTTGCGGAAGGGCTGAGGGAGACAGGGCGGCAGCCGCTCCCGCCGGAACTGAAGGAGATGTATCTGTTTTACAGAGAGACACCGGAGTACGCGGAGTATACGGAGAGGCTGCTCTCCGCGGCACTCGCAAAAAAGCCTGCGGACCGGCTCGGCCGGATGGCCGTCCGCCGCCTTTACGGGGAGAAGCTCCGGAATTCGGCGTCCAGGCTGGAGACATTCTTCGGATGCGCCTTTGCTCATTTTCTTCAGTACGGGCTGCGCCTGAAGGAACGCCCCGAGTATGCCTTTACCGGACTGGACTTCGGCACTGTGATGCACAGGGCCCTCGAGCTGTACGGAAACGGGATGAAAGGAAGAAAGCCCGCTGAATCCGGTATTCCGGAGGAAGAGCTTCTCCGGATGTCAGACGCGGCAGTCGCTCAGGCGGTCCTTGAGACAGGGGCGGATTCCGCCCTGCATAATTCCGCCAGAGACGAGTACCTCATTACAAAAATGAAGCGGCTTATGGCAGCTTCCGCGAAAGCCCTGACAGAGCAGCTTGCAGCGGGGGAATTTGTGATCCGGGATACGGAAGAGGATTTCCGGGACTCCGGCAGGCTCGACGCCCTGAACGTGGAACTGCCGGGCGGGTTCAGCATGGAACTGACGGGGCGCATCGACAGAATCGACACGTACGTGCGGGGGGATGCGGCCTATGTGAAGATTATTGATTATAAGACGGGGAGCATGAAATTTGACGCGGCGAAGATTTACCACGGCCTGCAGCTTCAGCTCGCCCTGTATATGAATGCCGCTTCGGAGATCCTTAAGAGGGAGGGCCTTCACCCGGTACCCGCAGGGATGTTTTATTACCGCGTACAGGATCCGGTTCTTTCCTGGAAGAGCGGGGAGAGCGACGGGGAACTGGCGGAACGGCGGCAGCGGGAGATGATCGGCTCCGGTGTCGTTCTCGGAGACAGGGCGGTCCTTGAAAAGATGGACCGGACTCTTTTTGGCGGAGGGAGATCGAAGGTCATCCCGGCCGGAGTGAATAAGGACGGCAGCCTTTCGAAGTCTTCCCGGGTGCTGACAGAGGAGGATTTCCATACGGTCGGCGAATATGTCCGCAGGAAAATCCTGCAGGCAGGAGAAGCAATCATGAGCGGAAATGCGGAGATCAGTCCCTTCCGCATGGGGACGGAGACGGCATGCGACTTCTGCCCGTACAGGGAGATCTGCGGGTTTGACAGACGGGTTCCGGGATTTGCGTGGAGAGAACTGGATAAGATGGACGAAGAGGCGGCGATCCGGCGGATGGAGGAGACAATCAGATGAACTGGACAGAAGAACAGAACCGCGTGATCACGGAGCGCGGCAGAAACCTGCTCGTGAGCGCGGCGGCGGGCAGCGGGAAAACTGCTGTTCTTACAGAGCGCATCATGGGCCTCATGACAGACCCGGTTCATCCGGCTGATATAGACAGGCTGCTGATCGTGACCTTTACGAGGGCGGCGGCAGGCGAGATGAAGGCGCGGATTATGAAGCGCATCGCGGACGCGAGGGAAGCTGATCCGGGAAATGAACACCTGGCAAGGCAGTCTGCTCTGATTCATCATGCCCAGATCACCACGATCGACGGATTCTGCGCGTACGTTGTAAGGAGCTATGCGCACACGAGGGGGATTTCCCCTGATTTCCGGGTGGCTGATGAAGGGGAGCTGAAGCTGCTGATGCATGATACTGCGGAAACCGTTATCAGGGAAGCCTATGACGAGCTTGCTGCCGGGACATTTCCCGAGTTCGGGCTCTGCGTGGATTCCCTGACCGGGGACAGGACAGACGACCGGATCGAAGAGCTGGTCCTGCAGCTTTACCGCGAGTCGAGGAGTTTCCCGGACCCGGACGGCTGGCTGATGAAGTGTGCGGAAGAAGCGGGGGCGGAAGATCCGGAGAAAACAGACTGGATGCGGGAGTATCTCGCCGGAGCACGGGAAACGGCGGAAAGCGGGCTTTACTATGCCCGCCTGAATGTATCGCTCGCGTCTTCTCCTGACGGGCCGGCCCCGTATCTTACGACTGCGTCCGCAGAGCTTGAGCTGCTGAAAGCCCTGTCGGAAGGGGACAGCTATGAAGAGAACAGGCGGATCCTTGAGGAGGCGGAGATTCCTGTCCTCTCGAGAAAGAAAGCGTCCGCAGGGGAGAACCCTGACCTGCGGGACCGCTTTAAGAAGAACAGGAAAAGCGTGACCGATGCAATCCATGAGCTCCGCGGCCTGTTTTCGGTCCCGTACGACGCTGCATACGGGGACCTGCAGAAAAGCGGGATCCCTGTCCGGGCGCTGATCAGGCTGGTTTTCTCTTTTGCCGGGCGGTACCGGACGGCAAAAGAAAACCGCGGAATAATGGATTATGCGGATCTTGAACATCACGCGCTCGATATCCTCAGGGATGAAGACGGGAGGACGGAGGCGGCGAGGGAACTGGCGGATACGTTTGACGAAGTCATGGTGGACGAATACCAGGACAGCAATTACCTGCAGGAAGCTGTCCTGACGGCTGTGAGCCGGATTGAAGACGGCGTGCAGAATTATTTCTGCGTGGGCGACGTCAAACAGAGTATTTACAGCTTCAGGCAGGCGAGACCGGAGCTGTTTATGGAAAAATATGACCGGTATCCGGCACAGCCGGAGACGGGCGTGCGGATCGACCTTCACCGGAATTTCCGCTCCCGCCCCGAAGTGGTGGATGCTGTCAACACTGTTTTCCGGCAGATTATGCGGCGGGAGACGGGCGGCATCGATTATGACGATGATGCAGCGCTGGTCCGGGGCGCGGATTACCGCATCCCGGAATATGAGGCGGCAGAGCGCTGTGCGGAAACGAGGCCTTTTTCGCCGGAGCTGCTGCTCGTCTGTACGGATGAGCGGGACGAGGACGGAGAGGCGCTCCTCGGGGACCGGCTGTCCGGCACAAAGACGGAGGCAGAGGCGAGGGCGGTCGGACAGCGGATTCTGGAACTGACGGAGCGCGGGGTGCTGGAGGATGAGGAAACACATGAACTCCGCAGCGTGCAGTTCAGGGATATCGTGATCCTCATGCGCACGGTCTCGCGGGTATCGGATGTCTTTGTCAGCGTCCTGACGTCGATGCAGATCCCCGTCCACGCGGAGGTGAAAGGCGGGTACTTTGACGCGCCGGAGGTGCAGGCCGTCTTAAGCTTCCTGTCCGTCCTGGATAACCCTCTGGATGATATCGCACTCACTGCCGTGCTCCGGTCGCGGTTCGCGGAATTCAGCGCGGAAGAGCTGGCGATGGTCAGGACCGTCCCCGGGGCATCTGACTGGACGGGGTCGGAAGACAGGCGTTATCTGTCGGTTTATGACTCGCTCAGGCAGTACGGCGAGAGCGGGGAGGACGCCGGCCTGCGGGAACGCGTGCGCCGCTTTCTCGCTTATGCGGATGACCTCCGCCGCGCCGCTGCTGAGATTCCCCTGCACGAGCTTGTCTACCGGATGGTGACGGAGACCGGCTTTTTCGATTATGCTTCCGCCATGCCGGGAGGCGCGCAGCGGGTGCTGAACCTCACGATGCTTGTGGACCAGGCGGCCGCATTTGAAAATACAAGTTATGTAGGTCTTTTCAATTTTGTCCGCTATATACGGAATCTCCGGAAACAGGAGAGCGATCTGGATGAGCGCAGTACCGCGGAGGCCGGCGGGGATGTCGTACGGATTATGACGGTCCACAAGAGCAAAGGCCTGGAGTTTCCCGTCGTCTTCCTAGCCGGCAGTGCCAGACGGTTTAACCGGCGCAGCCTGAATGCCTCCGTGACGGTCCATCCGGGTTTTGGCGTCGGAGCGGTTTATGTGGATCCGGTGAGGAGAGTAAAAAAAGATACAATCAAGGGAAAGGCGATCCGGCAGAGAATGCTGCGGGATTCCGCGGGCGAGGAGCTCCGGCTCCTCTATGTGGCCATGACGAGAGCGCGGCAGAAGCTGATTATCAGCGGGACGATACAGGACGAAGAAGCCCTCGGGGATAAAGATCTGATGGTGCCGCTTGATGAGGAGAAGCTGCCGGCAGGGTGGATCAGGCAGGCGACTTCCTGCCTTGACTGGCTGATCCCGGCTGTCCTCAGGGACGGGCGCCGGGCAGAACAGGAGCAGAGGCCCGCTGTATTCCGTGTGGTGACGGTTCCACCGTCCGCGCTTGTACGGGAAGAGGTCCGTGCAGGGATCAGTGCGGAGGAAGCTGCGGCCGGACTGAGGCGCCTCCGCCCGGGAGACGTTGCGGATGCGGAGACGCGGCAGATGCTGCAGGAAAGATTTTCTTTCCGTTATCCGTATGAAGGCAGGGAACTGATCCCGGTGGAACTGTCTGTCTCGGAACTGAAGCACGGCAGCTTTTCCACTGAAGCGGAAGAAGGGAACGTTCCGGAGCCCGTGATGCTGTATGAAAGCGGGAGCGGAGAGGATTCCTGCGTGCCCGGATTTATCCGTCCGTCCGAAGAAGAGAAACCTGCTCTGGCCGGAGCGGCCAGGGGGACGGCCTTCCACCGCGTCATGGAGCTTCTGGATTTCAGGACGCCGGCCGGCTGTGAAGGGAAAAGCATCACGGAAAAGACTGCGGAACAGATGGATGCGTTTGTCAGGGACGGGCGCCTGAAGAAAGAGGAGGCGGAAGCGGTATCCCCGGAAGAAGTGAAAGCATTTCTGGAATCGGATGTGGGCAGACGGATGGCTGCTGCGCAGGAGCGGGGACAGCTTTACCGGGAGCAGCCGTTTGTGATTGAGATGCCGGCGTCCGCGATCCGCCCCGGATGGCCGGAGGAAGAGACTGTCTGTGTACAGGGTATCGTGGATGCGTTCTTCTATGAAGACGGGGATCTGATTCTTCTGGATTATAAGACAGACCGCGTGAAAGACGCTACAGAACTCGTGAAACGATACAGAATCCAGCTGGAATCCTATAAAAAAGCGCTTGAACAGGCCTCCGGCAGAAGGGTAAGGGAGAGCCATATCTGGTCGTTCAGCCTCGGTGCGGATGCGATTTTATAGTTTTTTAATTGCATTTTCCGTGAATTCAAGTATAATTGCCCCGTACCTACATTTTGAGGAAGACAATCATTTTCACCGGAGGCTGTGCTTATGCAAAGCAGAATTGCAGCCATGCTGATGGCTGCCTTTACGGGTATGGCAGCGATGCTCGCACCGGAGGGCATGGTTATAAAAGAAGGAAATACGCCATATGTGACCCTGGGAGATGATCTCACGGAAGAACAGACGGAATCTGTCCTCGGGATGCTGGAGCTGGAAGAAGACCATCTGACGGAAGATACCGTGGAAGTCCTGACAGCTGAAGAGGAGCAGGTGTATACGGACGGACATCCGGAGCTGACGGAAGGATCGATCATTTCCTGCTCGGTCAGAGCGAGGGAGACAGGGGAAGGAATCGGAGTCGAGACGGTCAATATTACCGGTTCCGTACCCGAAATGTATATCAATTCACTCGCCACATGCGGGATGGCGGACGCGGATGTCCGGTTTGCCTCTCCGGAAGAGGATCCCGGCCTGTCCGGCGTACTCAGCGCCATGAAAGCGTACTCCAAGATGAACGGATATGCACTCGAACCGGACGTCGTACAGATGGCGACGAGGGAGCTGATCCTGCAGCGCAACATAGCCGCAGAATCCGGAGACGGGATCGCAGCGGCGGTGTTCACAGGACTTCTGAAGCGCGTTGTTCTGACGAATAAGATGGAAGAGTTCTCGTCAATCCGTTATGCTGCCACGGATATCGCCAGACAGATGAAGCTCGGGATCAGGGATGAAGACATCACGGAAATCAGTTCCCTGATGGGGGAGATCCTGACGCTGAATCCGGACGTGAAGGCGGTGATGCTGCAGTCCGATCCGGTCTATGAGCCCGCCAGGCAGCAGCATCTGGATCTGACGGATTACGGGATTGATCTTGAAAATGACGGGACGTTTTTCGAAAAGCTGAGGGCGTTCTTTGCAAAGCACATGGAAGAATCGGTTGCGGAGTCAATGTGAAAATTCACAGTACACAGGGAACAATTCAGCGGGGAAATGTGCATTTTTACTAAACGTTTATGCGGAGTTCATGATTTGTTCATATGCCCGCTGTAGACTGGGTTAAAGTCAGAAAGACGAATGATAAACGCCATAATGTGAGGAGACTCACACCGATTTTTCATAATAATCGCCCCGGCAGGAAACCAACTGTCGGGGCACTCCTCTTTTGGGACAGATTGCCTTTTCCAACGCGATGTGGTAATCTTGGGGTAGTCACGAAGAGTGATAATTTTTGGAAAAAAGAAAAGGAGAAAAAACATGGCAAAGTGGGTATGTAATGTCTGTGGTTATGTACATGAAGGCGACGCTGCTCCGGAAGCATGTCCGGTCTGCAAGGCTCCGGCATCCAAATTCACGAAGCAGAGTGAAGAGATGACATGGGCAGCCGAGCATGTTGTCGGCGTTGCATCTGATGTACCGGATGATATTAAAGAAGACCTTCGCGCAAACTTCACGGGCGAATGCTCCGAAGTCGGCATGTATCTGGCGATGGCGCGCGTCGCTTTCCGCGAAGGCTATCCGGAAATCGGCCTTTACTGGGAAAAGGCTGCTTACGAAGAAGCTGAACATGCTGCCAAGTTTGCGGAACTTCTCGGCGAAGTCCTGACAGACAGCACGAAGAAGAACCTGCAGATGAGAGTCGAAGCCGAGAACGGCGCGACAGCAGGCAAGACAGATCTGGCGAAGAGAGCGAAAGCGTTGAACCTCGATGCGATCCATGATACAGTTCATGAGATGGCACGCGACGAGGCAAGACACGGCAAGGCATTCAAGGGCCTGCTGGAGAGATACTTCGGATAAGTGATCATGAAGTGGCATAAGAGATTC
>CACZTA010000076.1 GCA_902783935.1 uncultured Lachnospiraceae bacterium
AAGGTGGGCGTCGTCCTCAACCAGGAAGGGCAGTACATCTACGAGAGAGGCAACAAGCAGACCAAGACGGACCTGAATAACGAGGATATCCCCGAGGCGTTCCTGTCCGGCGAGATTATTGCCGAGAGCCTGCAGATGCAGGCCGGGGACGGCATTACGGTGCTCAACCTGACCGGGTGCACGCTTGACCAGGTGCTCTACCAGCTCTCACAGGGCAGGGCCTGCGTGACGAAGCTCGCGGACGGCAGCACGGCCGTGATCGTGGGCTACGACAGATATAATACGCTTCTCTACAATTTTGATACGGGCGAGCACTATTACATGGGGATTAACGACAGCACCAACAGCATGCTGGAGGGAGGAAATGTTTTTGTTTCCTATATCGAAAAGCAGGCGACGGTGAAGGAAGAATCCTGAATTGACATATGATTTTGCGGAGAGTATCATTATCCGTGAACTTTTTATTTCTATAAACAGGGAGGATTTTATTATGAAGATGAAAAAGATCATGGCACTGGCTCTGACAGCAGCGATGACTGTTTCACTCAGCGCTGCTTTTGCGCAGGCTGATGATACCTTCAAGATCGGCGCGATCGGACCGACGACCGGACCGGCTGCACAGTACGGATCAGCAGTTGTGAACGGCGCGCAGGTTGCCGTTGATGAGATCAACGAAGCGGGCGGCATCGGCGGTGCCCTGATCGAATATAAAGGCGAGGATGACGAGCTTGACAACGAAAAGTCAATCAACGCTTACAATTCGCTGAAGGACAGCATTAATATGCAGATCCTTGTCGGCCCCACGACATCCGGCTGCACGATTGCTGTCGCGGAGAAGACAAAAGAAGACAATATGTTCCAGATTACTCCCTCCGGTTCTTCACAGGACTGCACGAAATATGACAACGTCTTCCGCGTCTGCTTCTCCGATCCCGCACAGGGCGAGAAATCCGCAGAGTATATTGCTGACAAGCAGCTCGGCACAAAGATCGGCATAATCTATGACAGCTCCGATACATATTCGGCAGGCATCGAGGCCGCGTTTGAAGCAAAAGCGGCGGAAGTCCAGCTGGAAGTCGCTGTCAAGGAAGCCTTCACGGCGGATTCCAATACCGACTTCACAGCCCAGCTGCAGAAGTGCAAGGATGCCGGCGTTGACCTGATCTTCCTGCCGATCTATTACACACAGGCAGGGACGATCCTGACACAGGCTTACTCCATGGGCCTCGATGTCCAGTTCCTGGGCTGCGACGGCCTCGACGGCATGCTGGCAATGGACAATTTCCAGAAGGAACTGGCGGAAGGCGTCATTTTCCTGACACCGTTCGATTCTAATGCAGAGGATGAACTGACACAGAACTTCGTCAAGAAGTATCAGGAAGCTTACGGCGAAACACCGAACCAGTTCGCAGCCGACGCTTATGATGCTGTTTACGCCGTAAAGGTTGCCTGCGAAGAGGCGGGCGTCACTCCGGATATGGAGACCTCCGATATCTGCGAAGCGCTGAAGAAGGCGTTCACCGAGATCAACATCGATGGCGTGACAGGTGCAGGCATGCACTGGACACCGGAAGGCGAGCCCGAGAAGCTGCCGAAGTTCATGCTGATCAAAGACGGTGCTTATGTCCCCGCAGACTGAAAATAATAGCAGAATTGTACAAAAGGGCTGCCGCTTGTGCGGCAGCCTTTCTTAAACTCTTTACCGTTGTCACGTAATCCCCAAAATGTTATACTGTAAGTTGCGATTCCATGTAGTCCGGTGAAAACGCCCCGGATTCTTTTTACTTTATGGGAAATTCCTCGGAAGGGGAGAGACTTTATGATCAGCTTTATAACCAGTTTGATAAACGGACTCAGTCTGGGAAGCATCTACGCAATTATCGCCATCGGTTATACGATGGTTTACGGAATTGCCAAGATGCTGAATTTCGCGCACGGCGATGTCATCATGGTCGGCGCCTATATTGCATTTTCCGTGATTACGACCCTGCATCTTCCGACCGGCGTCGGCATCGCGGCCTCCGTGATCGGGTGCATGCTGCTCGGCATGACGATCGAGAAAATCGCCTATAAGCCGCTCCGGCATGCCAGTTCATCCCTGGCCGTGCTGATTACGGCGATCGGGGTCAGCTACTTCCTGCAGAACATGGCGCTGCTTATTTTCAGCTCCAATCCGAAGATGTTCACGTCGATTGTGCCGTTTGCATGGCAGCGGATCACGATCGGTGCGTTCATGATCCAGACGATCAGCGTGATCTGCATTATCGTAAGCGTCGTGCTGGTCATCCTGCTGCAGACATTTATCAATAAGACCCGGCCGGGACAGGCGATGCTGGCGTGTGCCCAGGACCGGGGCGCCGCTGCCCTCATGGGCATCAGCGTGGACAAGACGATTTCCATGACTTTTGCGATCGGTTCCGCCATGGCGGGCATAGCGGGCGTCCTGCTCTGCTCAGCCTATCCGACACTGTCGCCCTATACCGGCTCCATGCCGGGCATCAAGGCGTTCGTCGCGGCTGTTTTCGGCGGGATCGGTTCGATCCCCGGCGCCATGATCGGCGGCCTCCTTCTGGGAATTATCGAGATCCTTGGCAAGACATATATTTCGTCACAGCTTTCCGATGCGATCGTTTTTTCTGTTCTGATCATCGTCCTGCTTGTGAAGCCCACGGGCCTCATGGG
>CACZTA010000077.1 GCA_902783935.1 uncultured Lachnospiraceae bacterium
CCGCCGGCAAGTCCTGTCACGATCCGGCTCTGTCCGCCGGCGCCGGACACGAACAGCTCGTCCTCCGCATTTGAGAGGAAGCCGATCTGGATTGTCGTCACGGGCAGCTCCGCCCAGTTGATCCCCGTCACCCGGTCGCCGTCGAGGATGCCGAGATTGCTCATGCCCGTCTGCATGGCCAGCGACTCCAGGATATCATCCGCGAGCGTCTGGCTGGCGGAGACCAGCCTGTTTTCGAGGTTCGGGCTGTCATAGGTCGGCGCGTACGCGAGGATCCCGCTGGTCGCCGGATCGTCCGACGCACCGCAGCTCACATGGACGAGGATGTCCGCGCCCGCGAGATTGGCCGTGCGCGCCCTCGCCGCCTCACTGATTTCGACGTCGTTGGCTTCGCGCGTCATGACGACATTGTAGCCTCTGCGGAGGAGCTCCTCTTTCAGTTTCGTGCAGACCTCGAGCGTGACCTCATATTCCTGCTTGCCGCTCACGGCGCCGACGGCGCCGGGCAGCATCTTCTGCGCCCTCGTCCCGAGGCCGGGACCGATCGCTTCCGTCTCCGTCATCTCGGATGCCTGCCTCGCGGGGTCAATGCAGATAATGCGGCTGCTGCTCGCCGTGTCTCCCCTGATTGCCGCCGCGTAGCCGCTGACGTCGGGGACGGCCGCCGCGATGAGTCCTTTCAGAATCTCCGCGTTTTCCTGGTTCGCTTCAATCGTCTGCTCGCTTAAAATCGCCTCCGTGCGGGCCGCCTCATCCTTCAGCGCTTTCTTTTTATCTTCCTTCTGTTCTTTCCCGCCGTCTTTTTTCTCATCCTTTTTTCCGTCCTCTTCCTCGAGAACGGCTTCCGCACCGGCGGCGCCTGACGCGGTGTCTGCGGCGGAGATGACCGATTCGGCTTCCGAGAATGCACCCCCGGCGCGGATCCGCCCGGATTCCCGAAGCTTCAGACTGAACTGCACGGCATAATAGGCCAGCACGATAATGCCGGCCGCAATCAGGAATGCCATGATCCGTCTTCCGAGATCTCCCTTCCTTCTGTGCATGCTTCCTTCCTCACATATGATCCGGCGCACTGAAGCCCAGAATGCCGATGCTCTTTTCGAGGACCTTCTGCGTGACGCTCAGCAGGGCAAGCCGCGATCTGCGCTTTTCCGCCGATTCTTCCTGCAGAATCCTCGTCTCATGATAAAAATGATTGAAGTCATTTGACAGGTTGTAAATATAGCTGCAGATTCTGTGCGGGGCGAGTTCCTCCGCCGCGTCCCGGATCACCGGCCCGAAATCGGCGAGGTCCAGCATAAGGGCTTTCTCCGCGGCGGTTTCCGGCGGCATCAGCGCGGACGGGCCTGCATAGCCGAGATCCTCCTGTCCCGCTTTGCCGAGGATCGATTTAATCCGCACGACCGTATACAGGATATACGGTCCGGTGTTTCCCTCAAAGGAGGTGAATTTGTCCGTGTCAAAGACATAGTCCTTGGACGCCTGGTTCGAGAGGTCGCCGTACTTGACTGCAGCGAGCGCCACGGTCTTCGCCGTCCCGCCGGCATCGTCCGCACGGACGTTCCGGTTGTCGCGGATTTTTTCGGTCATCTCCTCTTCGATCTCATCGAGCAGGGAAGCGAGTCTCATGACGCCGCCTTCCCTCGTCTTGAAGGGCTTTCCGTCCCGGCCGTTCATCGTGCCGAAGCCGACATGGATAAGGCCGGTGTCTTCTTTCACGATCCCGGCTTTCCGGACGGTGCGGAAAACCTGCTCGAAATGCATGCTCTGCCGCTTGTCCACCACATAGATGATCCGGTCCGGGTCATAGAGCTTCATGCGCTCAAGAATCGTCGCAATGTCGGTCGTGCTGTAGAGCGCGGCGCCGTCCGACTTCTGGATAATGCAGGGCGGCATCTCCTTTTTGTCCTCCGGCAGGCCTACATCCACGATGAGCGCGCCGTCGTCTTCCCTCGCGATGCCTCTCTGCTTCAGGTCTTCAAGGAGTGCCGGGATATACGGCTGTACGTCGGATTCCCCCTTCCAGAGGTCGAAAGAGACGTCGAGGCGCTCGTAGTTGCGTTTCAGGTCAGCGACGGAGATCTCCATGATCTTCTGCCAGAGGGCCCTGTAACCCGGACGGCCTTCCTGGAGCTCATGCGTCGCCTGGAGCGCCCGCCTGCGGTATTCTTCATCCTCTTTTGAGCGCGCGGATGCCGCCGGATAGATCTCCTCCAGTTCGGAGATCGTAAACGGGGCTTCTTCCGGCCATTCGGATGCATTTACGTCAAAGTAGGGAAGCTCCGGCTTCCTCTCCTCAAGTTCCGTGATGATGAGCCCGATCTGCAGACCCCAGTCGCCCAGATGGACGTCGCCGAGCACATCATGGCCCACGGTGCGGAGAAGCCTTTTTATGCTCTCCCCGATGACAGCCGCCCTCAGATGGCCGACATGGAGCGGCTTCGCCACGTTCGGGCCGCCGTAGTCCACCACGATCTTCTGCGGGTGCTCCGCCTTCGGAATGCCGAGCGATTCGTCTGAAGCGGCCTCCCGGATATAGTCCGCGAGAAATGCCGGCTCCAGGTTAAGGTTCAGGAATCCTGGCTTCACGCACTCCGCCGAAAACGGCAGGCCGGATGCATGATCAAGGACGCGCTTCACGTCTTCCGCAATCATAAACGGTGCCTTGTGATACTTTTTTGCGCCTGCCATCGCGCCGTTGCACTGAAACTCGCACAGGTCCGGCCGGTCAGAGACGCGGACCGCGCCGAGCGCGCTGTC
>CACZTA010000078.1 GCA_902783935.1 uncultured Lachnospiraceae bacterium
ATGGGCTATCGCCAAATGGTAAGGCAACGGACTCTGACTCCGTCATTTCAAGGTTCGAATCCTTGTAGCCCAGCTGAACCTCCGGAAGAGATTCCGGGGGTTTTTTTCTTAAAACAGGCAGGAATGGAGACGGCGGACCCATGAAGGAAAACCGGAAGAAAAAAAGAACGGTTGCGGAGAAGAGTATCCGGGGCATTGCGATAGTCGGTTTATTTCTGATTATCGGAACCTGCCTCGCATCCGGTGCGCAGATGTTCAGCCGGAATCTGAAGACATACGAAGATTTTGCTTTTTCCTATGCCCGGCAGGCAGCTTCCGCCATCAGCGTCGACAAGATCCATCAGTATATGGAGACCGGGAAAAAAGATGCCGATTATGAAGAAATCGAGCGCTATATTTCGTCGACGGCAGCCTATGCCGATATCCGGTATTTCTATGTCGTGGTTCCGCAGGAGGAAGATCTGATCTATATCTGGGATGCCGTGAGCATTCATTATAAAGAAGGGGATCATGCAGAACCCCCTGCGAAGCTTCTCGAGCATGATGACTATTCAAAAGGCGAAAAAGAAGCCATGCAGAAGCTGATGAACGGGGAAATGAGCGAAAAGCTGCTGATAGATCTCGGGTCCTATAATAAAGAGGCGCTGGTTTCCGCGCTCTGGCCGGTCTGGGATTCAGAGGGAGATGTTGCGGCAATCGTGGGCGTGGATATCTCGATTGTCGATCTTCTGAAGTCCATGCTGAGGCTCTATGTCAATGTCTTCCTGGCGATTGCACTGATTCTCGCCATAGGGATGGCGGTTTTTTACCGGGTTCTCAAATCCCAGATGATCTCCCCGATCATGAGCCTGAAAAAAGCTACGGGAGAAATCCTCGACAATCTGGATAAACCCGGCGCAATCGAGACCGGGATTCATACCGGCGATGAAATTGAGGAGCTTGCACATTCTGTTGAGGAAATGGACAGGCGCCTGAAAGAGTATATCAGGGAAAACGAGACGATCACCGCCGAGAGAGAACGAATCACCGCGGAACTGGACCTGGCAGGGAAAATCCAGTCCTCGATGCTGCCGTATACATTTCCCCCGTTCCCGGACTGTGAGAGCTTCGACATTTTTGCCAGCATGAAGCCCGCAAAGGAAATCGGCGGGGACTTCTATGATTTTTTCCTCATCGATGATACGCACCTCGGGCTTGTGATGGCCGATGTCTCCGGAAAAGGGATTCCGGCAGCCCTGTTTATGATGGTGACCAAGATCATGCTGCAGAACGACGTCCTCACGGGAAACAGCCCGAGGCAGTCGCTGAAAAATATCAACAGGCTGATCAATAAAGACAACCGTCTGGAAATGTTCGTCACGGTCTGGCTGGGGATCCTGGATCTGAAGACCGGTATCCTGACTGCGGCAAATGCCGGGCACGAATATCCGGTTATCAAATACTCGGACGGGCGGGCTGAGCTGTATAAGGATAAACACGGATTTGTCCTCGGCATTATTCCCGGGGCGGACTATAAGGAATATGAACTCCGCATGGACCCGGGAACCAGCCTGTTTGTGTACACGGACGGCCTGACAGAAGCTGTCGACGGGAGCAATACACTGTTCGGGACGGACAGGATGCTGGAAGCCGTGAATGCGGCAGAAGGCTCGCCGGAGGACATCATTGCGGCGGTCAGCAGCGCCGTGACGGCCTTCGAGGGAGACGCTCCCCAGTCTGATGACCTCACGATGATGTGCATCAGATATGATGGTCCGGCTGCAGGATAAGGAGACAGAAAATGTATGAATTCACATCGCGGGTCAGGTATTCGGAGATACGGCCGGATCTGGGAATGAAGCTGTCGTCCATGGCCGCCAGAATGCAGGACTGCTGTGTTTTCCAGTCAGAGGCGGCCGGGTGCGGCCCCGCGGACTGGAAGCAGGGAAGACGGGCATGGATTATTCTGTCCTGGCAGATCCGGATCCATGATATCCCCGTGTTCAATGAGGCGGTCACGACGCGGACCTGGGCTTATTATTTTAAGAATATGCGGGGCGACAGGAATTTCACCATGTCGGG
>CACZTA010000079.1 GCA_902783935.1 uncultured Lachnospiraceae bacterium
GAGGCGCTGACGGTGCCCGTCGTACTTTCTGTTTCCGGTGGCGGCCAGGATAAGCTCGCCGGGACGGACGCATTTTCCCATGAGCTCTGCGGCGAGACGGCCGCTTTTCCGGATATCCTGGCCGCAGAAGAACAGGCGGCCGCTGTCCGGCAGATCAGAGTTGAAGGTGACACAGGGAATGCCTGCCTCTTTCATGCTGAGCAGCTTTTTCGAGACCGCTTCATCGTTTCGCGCGCAGATGGAAATGCCGTTTATTCCGCTCGTACAGAGGCTGTCCAGACAGGAAAGGATTTCCTCGGTGGAGTCGTCCCGGCATTCGCGTATGCTGACTTCCACTCTCGCGTCAACAAGTTCGGCCTGTGCCTGGCTGATGCCCTGGCGCACCTCATTCAGAAACTGCCGCCCGTGCCGGAAATCCGGAAGAAGGACGCCGAGGCGGAGAGGGGGAACAAGTTTATCATATTCCTGCAGGTGTGATTCGCGCTGGGAAACATAGCCCGTTTCGCGGACAATCTCAAGAATCCGGTCCCGGACTTCCTTTTTTACATAGGACCGGTTATTAAGTACCCGGTCAACGGTTCCCCTGGATACACCCGCCAGATCGGCAATCATCTGGATAGTCGGTTTTGCTGAAGCCATTCGATCAGGCCCTTTCTTCCCCTGCAGAGGGATGGTGAGGATCAACAGCTGTCCTGAAAATCAGTGTACCAAATCATCTTTTAAAAGACAAAGGGAATCTCCCCCCTTTTTCTTTTACTGAAAGTAAGATATAATCAGGCGAACATATACTATTACAGAATTACGGAGCTTGCCATTGGAACCGAAAGAAAATAAAATGGGCGTGATGCCCGTCAGAAAACTCATTGTCAACATGTCGCTGCCCATGATGGCGTCCATGCTCGTGCAGGCCCTCTATAATATTGTAGACAGCATCTATGTCTCACAGATTTCAGAGGGCGCGCTGACAGCCGTGACGCTGGCATTTCCTCTCCAGAACCTGATGATTGCTTTTGCAACCGGGATCGGAGTAGGGGTGAATGCACTTCTTTCAAAATCACTGGGCGAAAAGAATTTCGAGCGGGCGGACCGCGCGGCAAATGCAGGCCTCCTGCTGACGGTTTTTAACGCCGTCCTCTTTATTCTCCTGGGCCTGTTTGCGGTGAAGCCGTTTATCGCATCGCAGACGGGGATTGCGGAAATCCGGGGGTATGGAGAGGTTTACCTGCGCATTGTCTGCATACTGTCCATGGGCCTTTTCTTCCAGGTCATGTTTGAACGTCTCCTGCAGTCGACGGGCCTGACCTTTTACAGTATGGTTTCCCAGATGACCGGGGCGGTCATCAACATTATCCTGGATCCGATCATGATTTTCGGCCTGCTCGGCTTCCCGAAGCTCGGGGTGGCCGGCGCCGCATATGCAACCGTTACAGGCCAGACGGTGGCTGCGCTGACCGGCTTTGTCCTGAACCGGAAGAAGAACAAAGAAATCAACCTCTCGCTGAGGCTGTTCCTGCAGCCCGGCATGTGGGTGGTCGGAAGGATCTACCGCGTCGGAATCCCGTCCGTGCTCATGGTTGCGATCGGATCAGTCATGACCTATTTCATGAACCTGATCCTCGGAACATTTACGGCGACTGCGCAGGCGGTGTTCGGTGTCTATTTCAAGCTCCAGAGCTTTTTCTTCATGCCGATCTTCGGGCTGAACAGCGGTCTGATTCCGGTGCTGGCTTTCAATTACGGCGCACGGAGAAAAGACAGGATCGAAGAAGCCCTCGGCTTTGCCCTGAAACTGGCTGTCTGCATCATGGTTACCGGGATGCTTATATTTGAAGCTGTTCCCGGAGTCCTCCTCGGTATGTTCGATGCATCGGAAGAAATGCTGAAGCTCGGGATTCCTGCACTCCGCATCATCGCGGTCCATTTCCCGCTGGCAGGCGTCAGTATCGCGCTCGGGTCCGTCTTCCAGGCATTTTCAAAGAGCATGTATTCGCTTGTGGTTTCAATATGCAGGCAGCTGGTCGCGCTGATTCCGGCGGCATGGCTGCTCGCAAAGACCGGCGTTGTCCGGAATGTCTGGTTCGCCTTCCCGATTGCGGAGGTGGTATCACTTATCATATCTGTATTATTGTTCCGGAAACTGTATAACAGTACTGTCAGGACGATGGAGGAACCAAAGAGATGAAAAAAAAATTCCGTGGGTTACTCATATTGATTCTGCTGAATATTTGTGCAACAGGCGTCTGGTGCGCCGCTGACGAAGGAATGGTTGATATGAAAGCGCTGCCGTCAGGAAGAATTGTCGATATCTCGCTTCTGCCGGAAGGGGGATTAAATGACTGCTTCAAAGCGTATCTGATCGAAGAGGGCGATGAAGTCTGGGAGAGGATCGCCGGCAGGTCCTTCGACCCTTACGGGGAGGTCAGTCTTTCAGACCTCCGTTATCTGAAGGTGCTGCATTATAATTTTGACGGGCAGGTCCAGGTCGGCGAGCTGATCGTGAGCGCGGATCTGGAAGGAGATTTCCTGAATGCCTTCAGGATGCTTTTTGACGCCGGGTATCAGATCGAGAAAATGCATCTGATCGATGATTACTGGCAGGGAGAAGGAAATGCCAGTGACCATGTCTCCATTGAAGACAACAATACCTCTGCATTCTGCTACAGGACGTCGACGGGCGGGAGCAGGCTGTCCAATCACGCCTTCGGGCGCGCGATTGATATCAATCCTCAGCAGAATCCGTACGTCTACGGAGACGGAGGTGTTTCGCATGAAAACGCGGTGCCCTATGTTGACCGGTCGAGCGGCCTGCCCCATGTGATCACCTATGACGATACCTGCTACAAGGTTTTTACAAGCCTGGGGTTTTCCTGGGGCGGCGACTGGGAGAGCATACAGGATTATCAGCATTTTGAAAAATAATAACTGAGGAGGAATACGTTATGGCGGAAATGGCGAAGAAGTATGCGTTCGGTATTGATCTCGGGGGAACGACCGTGAAGATCGGCCTCTTCAGCGGAGAAGGGGAGCTTGTTTACAGTCATGAGATCCCGACCAGGACAGAAAACGGAGGCGTCAAGATTCTTCCTGATATTGCCGAAGCAGTCAGGGAGGATATGGAGAAGTACAGTATCGGAAAAGAACAGCTTGCCGGCATCGGGCTGGATGTGCCGGGACCTGTTGTCAAAGAGTCGGTTGTTATCCGCTGCGTCAATCTCGGGTGGGGTGTGTTTAACGCCGCAGATGAGTTGAAAAAGCTGACCGGGATTGAGAACATAAAAGCGGCCAATGACGCAAATGCAGCCGCCCTCGGAGAGATGTGGAAGGGCGGCGGACGCGGTCATGACAGCATTGTGATGGTGACGCTCGGCACCGGTGTCGGCGGCGGCATCATTGTGGACGGTAAAATTGTATCCGGGGCGAACGGCGCGGCAGGCGAGATTGGCCATATGATGGTCCGGGAAGACGAGACGGATGTGTGCGGATGCGGGAAATGCGGCCATCTTGAGCAGTATGCGTCCGCAACCGGCATAGCGAGAGTCGGACGGAAGATGCTGGCGGCATCAGATCAGCCGTCCGCCCTGCGGGACATTGACCATGTCAGTGCCAGGAACATTTTTGATGCAGCCAAAGCCGGCGATGCGCTGGCTCTGGATATTGTGGAAGAAGTCTGCAGGGTCCTCGGCAATGCGCTGGCTGCCATCACAACGGTAACGGATCCCGAGGTGATCGTCATCGGGGGAGGGGTGTCGAAAGCAGGCCCGATCCTCATCGAGACGACGAAAAAGTACTACAGGAAAGCAGCATTCCATGCTGCCGAGGATTGTGAGTTTGCGCTCGCGGAGCTGGGAAATAATGCGGGGATGTTCGGCGCTGTGAAAATGATTCTGTAAAAAAGTGTATTAAAAAAGGTGTCTGCTGCAGCAGACACCTTTATCAGCCAGTCTTCAATTAATCCTCAATATTTTTCTTTTTAGAAGCTGTTCCGGAAGCGGTTTTCCTGCGCGGAGCGGCTTTCTGTTTTACGGGCTTGCTGATAACACCCCAGCAGAGCGCCGCGAGAAAAGCACCTGCCAGCGGTCCGATGATGAAGACCCAGAGCGAGATCAGCGGGGCGGTATTGCCGCTGATGGCAGCAAATACGGCAGGAGCAATACTTCTGGCCGGGTTGACGGAAGTGCCGGTCAGTCCGATTCCGAGGATGTGGACGAAGGTCAGTGTGAGGCCGATCACCAGCCCGCCGAAGGAGCCGTGGCCCGCGCGTTTATCCGTGACGCCGAGAATGCAGAGAACGAAGATAAAGGTGAGGATGATCTCGACGAGCAGTCCCGCAGCCATGCTGCCGTTCACGCCGGCCAGGCCGTTGGCACCGAATCCGCCGGTCATATCTTCTACGCCGCCGAGAGCAAAAATCGCTGCGAGGAGAATGCTGCCGACGAAACCGCCGAGGACCTGGGCAATCACATAACCGAGGAGATCTCTCTCGGTGAGGCTTCCGCTCAGGTAAACTGCGAGCGACACGGCGGGGTTGATGTGGCAGCCGGAAATATTGCCGATACAATACGCCATGGCGACGATTGAGAGCCCGAATGCCAGAGCGGTAAGAAGATAGCCCGATCCGGCGGCTGCATCACAGCCGACAAGCATGGCCGTACCGCAGCCCATAAAGACGAGCACAGCCGTGCCGATCATTTCAGCAATATATTCTTTTTTCATAGCGATACCTCCTTCATAAAAGGGTGACATAACGATTGAAAATATTGTAGCATATATTTTTCCTCTTGTATTTTGTTTTCTGCAGTTTATATAAAAAATGCCTGCTGATTTAGGCCGCCGC
>CACZTA010000080.1 GCA_902783935.1 uncultured Lachnospiraceae bacterium
AATGGAGTATGTAAAAGGCCTGTATGACAACGGCTATGTACTTCCGGGAATGGACGATCATTCTGCAATCTTCCAGTCCGGCAAGGCCTGCTTCGAATTCGGCGGCACCTGGGTCACCGGTATCTTCGAGGCTACAGACGGTCTGAACTTCAACGTCACCGAGTTCCCGCTCCTGTTTGGCGACACTGCATATTGCTGGGCTGACTCTCATACCCTTACCCTTCCGGTCAATCCGGATCGTACCGAGGAAGAATCTCTTGAAGCAGTCAGATTCCTGGTATATGCTTCCAACGACGGCGGCCTGACCTGGTCCGGTTCCGGACAGATCCCGTCTGCTACGGCAGCAAACGGCAGCGAAGAGTATAAGGAAAAGAAGGGCTACAACATTGTTGATGAGCTCGGACTTGCCAAGTACGCTCCCAGAGCTACCCAGTACTACGGCGGCATGAAGGCCGACATCATCGAGGCTCTGAACGGATATCTGCAGGGCGTGACGGACTTCGACGCTTCCTATGAAGCTCTGTATGCAGCCATCGAAGATAACCTTGATTGATCAGCTATGGACCCTTTTCGGAGCAGATCTTTAAGATGTCCCCGGCGGAAGGCCGGCGAATCTTGGAAAGCTGCTCTGGAAGATGAAAAGCTGCCGTCCGTGAGAGCAGTATAATTTAGCGATCATCAGCCCCGGACCCGCCAGATCCGGCAGCACGGAAAACGAGCGCTGCCGTATGTCAGGGGTCCGGGGCTTTTTTCTACCGGAAAAACAGCGCTTCTTGAGACCTTAACATGGCCGGGAAGGCAGACCGTCTTTTATAGAAAGGAGACCTATGCACAGTTTAAAGAAAAGACAGAGAAAAGCGACGCTGACGGCTCTGCTGTTCATCCTTCCGTTTTTCATTCTGTTTACCATTTTTACGATCTATCCGATCGTGCAGGGCGTCTGGGTCAGCCTCAGCAAGTGGTCCCTGATGGGTTTCCAGAAATTTGTAGGGATTGAAAACTTTGAAAAGCTTCTGGGGGATTCCAAATTCTGGTCTTCTCTGAAGAATACGACGGTATTTGTGATTCTGTGCGTGCCATTGGTCGTGATCTTATCCCTTGTGCTTGCCCTGTTCGCCAACAGGCCGGTCAGATATAAGAAGTTCCTGAGGATCAGCTATTATTTGCCCGGAGTCCTGTCCGTATCCGTTGCATCCTTTGTGGCAAAGTATACGTTTGCGCCTTACAGAGGTCTGGTGAACGGCATTCTGAAATGGATGAAGCTTTATGATACGACCAATGAACCTCTTTGGTTCATGAGCATCAATCTCTCCTGGGTCGTGATCGTTCTGATGACGGCGTGGTGGACGCTGGGCTTCCCGATGCTGCTCTACCTGGCAGCGCTGCAGGATATCTCCACGGATATCATGGAGGCCGCGGACGTGGACGGCGCCAGCTCCAGCCAGAAACTGGTTCATATCACGCTTCCGCTTCTGAAGCCGACCATCTTTCTGGTCACGCTCCTGCAGATCATTGCCAGCTTCAAAGTCTTCGGCCAGATCCGACTGATCACGGGAGGCGGTCCGGCAAGCGCGACCAAGCCCCTGATCCAGTACATCTACGAGCAGGCCTTTGATAAGAATAAGCTGGGATATGCGGCAGCCATGTCCTATATCCTCTTCCTGATCCTGGTAGTGTGCACCATGATCCAGCTGCGTTTTCAGAAGGGAGATGACTGACGAATGAAGAAAAGAGTGAAACCCGGTTCTGTCGCGCTCGCCGTCATTTCTATAGGCATCGGTCTGATCATGCTCCTGCCGGTCATCTGGGCCATCTTCTGTTCCATTCAGTTTGAGGGCCGCCAGATCGTGACTATCTGGGACTGGTTTAAGCCTCCCTATACGCTGCAGAATTACCCCCGGATCGTGACAGGAACCGCTACCTTCCGCTGGTTTGTCAACAGTTTTATCGTCGCGGTCATTACCACGGTGCTGACAGTGGTCGTTTCCACGCTGGCCGCATATGCGCTGGCCAAGATTCCCTTCCGGGGCAGTAAGCTGCTCTATTCATACTTCTTATGCGGCCTTTTGGTCCCAGGTGAAGCGACGATCGTTCCTCTGTTTATTCTCATGAACAATCTGGGACTGATCAACTCCTATGCGGGTCTGATCCTGCCCTCGGTCGCGAGCGCCATGACTTTGATCATCACTGTCAATTTCTTCAAGACCCTCCCGAATGAACTTCTGGAAGCGGTGAGGATCGACGGCGGAAGCGAGCTGACTATCTATACAAAGATTGCCCTGCCGCTTTCCAAGCCTATTGTCGCGACCGTCGGCCTGATGAGCTTTATCGGAAGCTGGAATAACTACCTTTGGCCTTTGCTTTGTGTGTTCAGCGAAGAGATGTATACGCTGCCGGTCGGTATTCCTACACTGCTTTCCATAGAACGTCCGGATTACGTGGTTCCTATGACGGCCAATCTGGTCGCTTCATTGCCCATGATCATTCTGTATCTCTTCTTTGAGAAGCAGATCGTACAGGGCATCACCATGGAGGGAATTAAAGGATGAGCAGCGAGGCGCAGCTTGATCAGCTGCCCGCCGGAAAGACAGAATATGCAGCAGCCGGGAAGACGGATATGCTTCATACCGGAAAAACCCGGGACAGGTCCATGGATATCCTGAAGGGGATCCTGGTCCTGCAGATGGTCCTGTGCCACTGCATCCAGTTTTTCGGGCGTGATTCCAAACCGATCCAGAAACAGATCTGCGACTATATCAATCTGACGACTTTCTCAGGCTTCTTCTTCGCTTTTGGCGGCTCCTGCTGGTATGCTTATTTCAGCAGGGAATTCAAGAGCGCAGCCCCCAGGATGCTTAAGACGGCGCTCCGCTGCCTGGCGGCTTTCTGGATTTCCAGCATCTGTTATGTCGGCCTGGTGGAACTTGATTATTATGATCCGCGCATGATCTGGCGGATCCTCGGACTTGGGAAATACGGCGGATGGTCGGAGTTCCTTGCTTCTTTTGCGGGAGTCATGATCGTAGGCATTGCCTTCTTCACCCTGTTTCAGAAACAGAACGGATATCTTACGGCAGCCTGCATAGCGGCCGGAGCCCTGTTGACACTGATCCCTTATGACAGAGTGACCATTTCGCAGGCAGCGTTGTTTATCGGTTCTGCACATTGCACGACTTTCCCGGTTCTTCAGTATTTGTTTTATTTTGCGGCCGGAGTCTGGTTCTGCCGCAGGAAGATCGTGTGGGATGTGAAGATCCTGGCCGCGGCTTTCGTGCTAACGCTGCCGGAACTGGTTCATTATCTTCGGACAGGGTATCTGTCGGGCAGGTTTCCGCCGGATTTCTGGTTCCTAGCAGGGGCAGCACTGTTCCTGTACCTTTATTATCTGCTCTCGCATGCGATCGCAGACGGAACTGCTGTGGAAGCACCTTCTGCGGGAGCCGGTGGTAATGATACCAGCCTGGGAGAGGATGCAGGAAAGACAACAGTAAAACGGCTCGGCAGTATTATAGCCGGGTTCCTTCAGGACACCGGCGCCAACGCGATCTATTATCTGCTGATTTCAAATCTTGCAATCTTTGCGTTCTCGCAGAGCAATTATAAACTCAGAACATTTGAATTTGCACTTTTGTTTTACATGATCCTGATGATATCAGCCTGCTTCCTCCGCCGCCTGGCGCACGGAAGGAACAAAGCCGCAGTCGGATCAGGAAGCCGGGTCTGACCGGCGGAAGGGAGATTATCATGACCAAGTCATACAGAAAAGACTATCCAAGACCTCAGCTGGTACGTGAGAGCTGGGTAAACTTAAACGGCAGCTGGGATTTTCTGTTTGATGATGAGAACGCCGGAGAGACCGGAAGGTGGTATGAGGCCTTTCCTGCGGATCATCGTTCTATCTGCGTTCCCTACACTTATGAGACAAAGATGAGCGGGATCGGAGAGACAGATCATCATGAGAACGTCTGGTATCACAGACAGGTGACCGTCAGTGCAAAGGATCTGGCCGGACGTGTACTCCTTCATTTTGAAGGAAGCGATTTTGAGACCAAAGTTTGGGTGAACGGTTCTTATGCCGGAAGCCACAGGGGCGGATATGCAAGATTCTCCTTTGACGTGACAGCTTTCCTCAAGGAAGGAGCCAACGAGATCACAGTCAAGGCTGAGGATTCCATGAGCATTGAACAGCCCAGAGGGAAACAGCGCTGGGCAAAGGATAACTTCGGATGCTGGTATGTTCAGACGACGGGTATCTGGAAGACAGTCTGGATGGAAGCAGTTCCGGCTGTCCACCTTGAACGTATGAAAATCGTTCCAATCCTCAAAGCCGGAAAAGTCGCTTTGGAATACCACGTGGCAGGAGATTTTTCCGCAGATGACCTGTGGGTGGAAGCTGTTGTGGAGTTTGGCGGAACAAAGATCGCACGTTCCAGTGCAGCAGTTACCAGGAGCAGGGTGAAGGATACCATCAGTGTTTATCTTCCTGAGGAGATGCCCTGGGGCATTCACCCATGGGCGCCTCAGCATCCGGACCTGTATGATCTGACAGTCCGGGTCAGAAAAGGCAATGAGATCCTTGATGAGGTCTTTTCCTACTTCGGAATGCGTGAGATCCGTATCGAAGAAGGCAACATCCTCTTAAACGGCGTGCCGCTTTATGAGCGTCTGATCCTGGATCAGGGCTATTGGAAAGATTCTCACCTGACCCCACCCGATGAGCAGGCTCTGATCGACGACATCGATAAGATCCAGGCTATGGGCTTTAACGGCCTGCGCAAGCACATGAAGATCGAGGATGAGCGTTTCCTGTACTGGTGTGATGTCAAGGGTATGCTGGTCTGGAGCGAAATGGCGGCAGCATATGAGTACAGTGATGACGCGGTGGAGGAGTTCACCAGGGAATGGATGGAAGTGGTCAGGCAGAATCTGAACCATCCCTGCATCATTACCTGGACGCCGTTCAATGAGTCCTGGGGCGTTCCGAAGATCAAGACGGTGGAGAGGCAGCAGGAGTTTACAGAGGCCATCTACTATCTGACCCGAAGCATCGACAGCACCAGACCCATCATTACCAATGATGGATGGGAGCATACTATCTCCGATATCCTGACTCTTCATGATTACGAGGAACGCGGCGAGGTCTTCTTTGACAGATATGCTGACCACCTGGAGGAGATCGGAGACTGCCAGATCTACCACAGCAATGACAGGTCTGCATTTGCAGAAGGATATGCCTACAGCGGCGAGCCGGTGATCATCAGTGAGTACGGCGGAATTGCCTTTGCCGGAGGCGGCGAGGGAGACTGGGGATACGGAAACACCGTGAAGGATGAAGAGGAGTTCCTGGAGCGATTTGACACGATTACGACTGCCATCAAGAACCTGCCCTATTGTTCCGGCTTCTGCTACACCCAGGTTTCCGACGTCCAGCAGGAGATCAATGGTCTTCTGGATGCGGATCACAATTATAAGATCGCACCGGAAAAAATTAAAGAGATCCTCTGCAGACAGGTCGGGATACGGCGGATCAACGAAAGATAACGTCTGGTTGAAATGGCCGGATGACAATGTCGGGAAGCAGTTGCAGCAAGAAATACAGACGTGAGTTGACAGGCGGATTTCGCAGGCGCATTCCTAAAAAGAGAATATAGTGAAAAAGCGGAGTACGGGTCTTACTCGTACTCCACTTTCATTACAATATCCTGATCATAATCTCCGAAATGCTTGCCGAAAAGGTTCATGCCGCCACCCTGGTCTTTCCTCTCGGATACTGTCAGCCGGAAAGTAAAGGCATAGCCTTCGGTAAGGCCCAGGCTTTCGATGGTCTCGGACGAGACCTTCTGGCTGCCGATATAACAGCCGCCGCGGGTGATATCCAAAATGATGTAATCCCCATACTGGCTGGCGCTGTCCTCCCACCAGGAGGGATTGTAGACCCCTCGCCGGCCGCCGTAGTCTCCTTTGATATGAAGGGTTGTGACCAGATGGCCATTCAACTCCAGATCGATATCCGATGGCCAGTTGTTGTCATATCCGGGCGCTTCAGAGCAGATCTCAAAGGAGAACTGGAGTCGGGAAGGCCTGGCCCGGGTCAAGGCTTCATTCGGGAACTGATATTCAAGGAAGCCGCGTGTAAGCCAGATCAGGGAGGCGTGGACATGGTCGGGCATATAGAAACCATAAGGAGAGTCTTCCTGATACAGGTAGAGATTGGAGGAAGCAAGGCCGCAGGGAGGGGTCACTTCACAGGAACTGTAATTGCCGACAGGAAT
This sequence comes from uncultured Lachnospiraceae bacterium, assembly GCA_902783935.1. Taxonomy (GTDB): domain Bacteria; phylum Bacillota; class Clostridia; order Lachnospirales; family Lachnospiraceae; genus Chordicoccus. The sequence goes on from CACZTA010000080.1 coordinate 6,273, forward strand.
ACTGACATAGACAGAGGCCTTTTGTACAGGAGCCTTTTTTTTATGGGCGAAAAAATCCAGGTTCACGCTGGCGGCGGAGATCCCGCAGACCTTTTTTGTACCGCGTACTCCCGGATTGGAGATAGCCGTCACCAGGCCAGCTTCCTCCAGGATGCGGATATGCCCGGACATGGAGGAAATGGGAAGATAGAAGTATTCCGCCAGCTGGGAGACAGTCATGGAACGCTCAATCAGGGCATAGAGGATCTGCAGGCGGGTCTCAGAGGAGAGAGCCCTGCAGACCAGGGCAGAATGCGGGATATCCATCAGATCCAGCTTTACATCGACTTTCGCGTGGTAGTCGCTGTTGATCAGACGCTTGGATTTGGGGGGCATATGCGGCTCCTTTCTGCGGGAAATATGATACCTGCTTTTGAACAAATATACGATAAATCCTAGGAGAAAGCAATGCCGTCCGAGACCCTGCGGACGGTTTCATCGGCTCTGTAAGCCGACCGCCGCAGAATGGGCCGAAGAAACCGTCTCCAGAAGCGCTTTTTCCTTATTTCATCGGCATTTTGGGACCTGTTTTTATTGAAATTCCGAGGGATTGACAGTATACTTTTCTTATAAGGATCAATCACATTTTCAA
>CACZTA010000081.1 GCA_902783935.1 uncultured Lachnospiraceae bacterium
AGAGCATCCGGTTTCTGGTAAAGAACGCGGATATTCCGCGCGGGATCCTGGAGGAAGGCGCCGGCATGGCCTCTGACAGGGGTCTGACAGAAATCTGCGGCATTTTTATGGATGCGGTCGGAAGAAATGCGGCCGGCGGGATGGAGACATTCAGCCTGGACGGCCTGTAAGGAAGGATGACGGTAATCAGCAGCGGATGCCGGCAAATATGACGGAAGGCGGCGGATAATGACAGTTGACATGTTCCAGATGGCGGAGAAGCTTCTCCGGAACGCGAAGACGGAGCTGTATCTGTCCATGCGCTTCATGGGACCGGCGCTCATGAGCCTCGGCACGGCGGCGGATCTCAGTACGCGCACCATGGGAACGGACGCAAAGGACCTGCGGTACCATCCGTTCTGGGTGATGCAGACGTACCTGCAGCATCCGTATGTCCTGAACAGGGCCTATCTCCATACGGTCCTGCACTGCATTTTCCGCCATATGTACGGGGCGGAGCACCGCCGGGACCGCGAACTGTGGGACCTGAGCTGTGACATTGCGGCGGAATCCGTGATCGATGAGATGGATTACGCGTCCGTACACAGGACGCCGTCAGATTTCAGGGAGGAGTGGTATGCCCGCCTGTCAAAGGAACTCATCGTGCTGACGGCGGAAAAGCTGTACCGCTATTTTTCGGAAAATCCGCTTCCCTACAGCCTGCAGGCCAGGCTGGCCGATGAATTCCGCGCAGACGACCACGTCTTCTGGGACCGGATGAAAGAGCAGGAGAAGCCCGGGCAGCGCCCCGGGGAAGGCTCATTTCCTTCTGAGGAGGACTGGAAAAAAACGGCGAAGCGCGTACAGGGCGAACTGGAACGGGGCGCCGGCAGGGCGGGCCGGGAGGCCGGAGACCTCACGAGGGTGCTCGGGTTTGACCTGCGCGAGCGGCTCCGGTACAGAGACCTCCTGAAGAAATTTACGGTTGTGCGCGAGGAATGCAGGGTGGACCCCGATTCCTTCGACTACGGGTTTTACAATTACGGGCTGGAGCTGTTCGGAAACATGCCGCTGATCGAGGAAAATGAATTTGTCGAGGCGGACCGGATCAGGGAACTTGTGATCGCCATTGATACGTCCGCATCGGTCGACGATGCTGCCGTCAGGCGTTTTCTCACGGAGACGGCATCCGTCCTTCTGCAGAAGGACCGCTTTTTCCGCCATTTTGAGCTGCACATTGCGGAATGCGACGCGCAGGTCCGCTCGGTCCTCGTCGTAAAGCATGCGGAGGAAATGGAGCGGTACGCGGAGCGGATCGAAATGCACGGCGGCGGCGGAACAGATTTCCGCCCCGTGTTCGCTTATATTGATGAACAGCGGCGGAAGGGAGGCTTCCGTCACCTGAAGGGGCTGATTTATTATACGGACGGACTGGGAACCTATCCCTCCGAAGCGCCTCCGTACACGGCGGCCTTTGTCTTTTCGAGAGAAGACCTGGTCCGGGAACAGGATGTGCCGGCCTGGGTGCTGAAGGTGTATCCGGACTGGGAAGAGCAGGAAAAACGATGAATATTAAAGAAGCTAAACAGGAGATTATCAATACGGTGGAAGCCTGTCTCGCCAGAGATGAGACGGGGGCTTTCGAAATACCGCCGGAAAAGCAGAGGCCGATCCTCCTCATGGGACCTCCCGGCATCGGGAAAACCGCTGTCATGGAGCAGGTCGCCGCGGAGTGCGGGATTAACCTGGTTTCCTATACGATCACGCACCACACGCGGCAGAGCGCCATCGGCCTGCCGTTTATTTCAAAACGCGAGTTCGGCGGAAAGGAGTATTCCGTCACGGAATACACCATGAGTGAGATTATTGCCTCCGTTTATGAGCAGATCGAGCGCTCAGGGGTCCGCGAGGGGATTCTTTTCCTGGACGAAATCAACTGCGTGTCGGAGACGCTGGCGCCGACGATGCTCCAGTTTCTCCAGTATAAAATGTTCGGGACGCACCGCGTTCCGGAGGGATTCCTGATCGTGACAGCCGGCAACCCGCCGGAATACAATAAATCTGTCCGCGAGCTGGATATCGTGACGCTGGACCGCGTAAAGCGGATCGACGTCGAGGCGGATTTCGGCGCCTGGAAAGAATATGCTTACAGCGTCGGCATCCACGGCTCCATCCTGTCGTATCTGGAAATCCGGCAGGAGCATTTTTATCACGTGGAGTCGGGGCTCGACGGCAAGTCGTTTGTGACGGCCAGGGGCTGGGAAGACCTCTCGAGGATGATCACGGTATATGAAAAGCTCGGGCGGGAGGTCACGGAGAAGCTGGTGCGGCAGTATCTGCAGTCGGCTGAGATCGCAGCGGATTATGCGGCGTATTACGAGCTTTATAACCGGTATTATCAGCAGTTCCGGATCGAGGATATTCTGGCGGGGGATACAGATGCCCCGGACCGGGACTTCCGGAGGGCCGGCTTTGATGAGAAGCTCAGCCTGACCGGACTTCTGACCGACCGGCTGAACCGGGATTTCCGGGCGTTCGGCATGGATGAGGATGTACAGAAAAAACTGTTCGGCGAACTGAAGCAGCTGCTTCAGACGGAGAATGCCGATCCGGCTGCGCTGCGGGCCCGCCTGCAGCGCTCATATGAAGAGGCCGGGGAAGCGCGGATCGCCGGAGCAGAGGAGATGAAGATCCTGAGAAATGCTCTGCAGGCCGCAAAGGAGCTGGAACGGGCGGCGTCGCCTGTTCCCGCGGGAGCAGAACGGAAACAGTTTATCAGAGAGTGGTTTGGATCGCGCGAAGCGGAACGGAAGAGGAAAGCGGAAGAGACCGGAGAGAAACTCACGAATGCATTTGCATTTCTTGAGAAAACATTCGGGGAGGGGCAGGAGATCGTGATCTTTCTCACGGAACTCTCCGCAGGCCGCCACAGCCTGCGGTTTATCACCGAGTGCGGTAATGAAGCCTACTACCGCTTCAACCGGCTGCTGCTCCTGAAGGACCGGCAGGAGCAGCTGAAGGCGGAAGTGATGGAGCTGATGGGGGGAACGGATTAATGAAAAAAGCGACCATGGTGATTGACCGCGCCTTTAAAGTGGCGGAAGCGGACAAGAGAATCTACGGATCGTTTATCGAACATCTC
>CACZTA010000082.1 GCA_902783935.1 uncultured Lachnospiraceae bacterium
ATCTGCCCGACAGACAGCGTCCTTCTCGAATCATAGCCCTTCGACCGCTGGATGGCGATCAGCCGTGTCTCCGGGCGAATCGCCCTCCGGATCCCTTCAAAGTCAAAGCTGCCGTCCGGCAGAAGGTCAGCCTGGCGGTAAGTGACCCCGTATTCCGCGAGAGACCCGGTCCGCGGCCGGATCCCGATGACCTCTTCCAGCGTGTCGTACGGTTTCCCGGTGATGGAAAGGATCTCATCGCCCGGCCTCGTATTGCCGGCCAGCGCGATGGCAAGCGCGTGCGTCCCGCAGGCGATCAGCGGCCTCACGAGCGCGGCTTCCGTATGGAATGCCGCCGCATAGACTTCCTCAAGCGTATCCCGCCCGAGGTCCCCGTACCCGTAGCCCGTCGTGCCGCCGAGGCACGCCTGGCTCACGCGGCAGGCCTGGAATGCGTGAATCACTTTCATCTGGTTGTATTCCGCAACCTCGTCAATCGCGGAAAACCGGTCCTTAAGAGCCCGCGCTGTCTCTTCACCGTACCGCAAGACATCTTCATCGATGCCGAGTTTCCGCATCAGTTCTGCTTTTGTATCAAGAAGGTCATTCATTCGGATTGCCGACTTCCTTTCCTTTTATTCCCGTTTTTTCCTCCACGACGGAGAGCATCTCCTTAAGGATCGCAAAGGTGTCATTGCCGAAATCAGTTCGTTTCAGGCGGATTGCGTCCTTCTCCCGCTTAAACCAGGTCTCCTGCCGTTTCGCGTAGTGCCTGCTCTCCCGCTTGATAATCCGGACAGCTTCTTCCATATCATAGTCGCCGTCCATCGCGGCGAGAATCTCCTTATAGCCGATCGCCTGCATGGAGACGCAGTGCCGGTCCAGTCCCATGGCGCGAAGATACGCCACTTCATCCGCCAGCCCTTCCTCCATCATGAAGTCGACCCGGCGGTCGATCCGGTCATATAGAGCCGCGCGGTCATCATCGACGAAGAAATACACGAGGTTATACGGCGATTCCTTTTCGCGCTCCCGGGCATTGTGCCCGGAGATCCGCTCGCCGGTCATCCGGTAGTATTCGAGAGCCCGGATGACTCGCCGGATATTATTCGGGTGAATTTCTTCCGCCGCCTGAGGGTCCGCCTCCCGAAGCTTTGCATGCAGGGCTTCCGCCCCGTTCCGCTCTGCAAAAGCAGCCATCTCATCGCGGAACGCCTGATCCGGCTCAATCTCTGTAAAATCAATCCCGCGCGTGACGGCCTGGATATAAAAGCCCGTGCCGCCGCACAGGACCGGCACTTTTCCGCGGGAATGAATGTCCGCGACGGCTGCCTTCGCGAGCTCCGCGTAGCGGGCGACATCCATCTCTTCGGTCGGCTCCGCCACGTCAATCAGGTGATGCGGGACGCCGAGCATCTCTTCACGCGTCACTTTAGCGGATCCGATATCCATATATTTATAGACCTGCATCGAATCCGCGGAGACCACTTCGCCGCCGATGCGCCTCGCCAGCTCCGCTGCCAGCTCGCTCTTCCCGACGGCCGTCGGACCGGCGATCACGACCAGGGGCTTTTTTCCATCTGCCGCCATCGCAGACTCCTTTCCTTATAAGATACGTTTAAAGCGTTTCTCAAGGTCCTGCCTTGTAAACGAGATGATCGTCGGCCGCCCGTGCGGGCAGTGATACGGGTCCTCAAGCGCCATCAGGTCATCCAGAAGCTGCGCCGCTTCCGCTTCCGATATGCGCCCGCCGCCCTTCACGGCTGCCTTGCACGCTTCCGTCGCAACCCTGTGCACATAGGCGTCCAGATCCCGGACATCCCCGGTCATGCCGATGTCATCGAGCATCTGCTTAAAAAGCTCGCCGGAATCTATACCCACGAGGCTGTACGGGACGGCGCGGACGGCATAGTCCCGCTCCCCGAACGGCTCGACGTCGAATCCGACCGCCCGGAATGCCTCCATCGCGGAGAGGAGAATTCCCTCCTCCTTCGCGGTGAGGGAAACGATCATCGCCGGCAGCAGCTCCTGTGACAGGGCTTCATGCTCCGCATACTGCTTCATCAGCGCCTCGTAGAGCACCTTCTCATGAGCCGCGTGCTGGTCAAACAGATACATTTTGTCATCAAATTCACAGATCCAGTAAGTCGAAAAGACCTGGCCGACGATTCTCCTCAAC
>CACZTA010000083.1 GCA_902783935.1 uncultured Lachnospiraceae bacterium
GAGAAGGGGAAACTGTTGAGACGTGACTGTATCAAATGTATAGGAGTAGGTGTCGCGGGACATGTCGGCGGAAGCTGCTCCAGCGCAGATTTGGTGGCTGCACTGTATTTTCATAAGTTAAAAGTGGATCCTTCCGATCCGGAATGGGAAGGCAGAGACTATTTCCTGCTCTCAAAGGGGCATGTGGCAATTCTTCAGTATGCGGCACTCGCTGAGAGAGGTTTTTTCCCGACGGAAGATCTTCCTCACTGCAAGGATATCGGCTTCTATCTCCAGGGGCACCCGCATCTCGGGACTCCGGGCATCGAGGCGGGGACCGGCTCTCTCGGTCAGGGACTTTCTCTCGGCTCCGGTATTGCGATCGGCATGAAGCTTGACAGGAAACCAAACCGTGTGTATGTGCTTGTGGGCGACGGCGAGATGGATGAAGGCCAGATCTGGGAAGCAGCGATGTCTTCTGCAGCAAAGAAGCTGGATAATCTCTGCGCGATCATTGACAATAACGGCCTGCAGGCGATGGGACGAATCGCCGACAGACTGCCTTCTGAGCCGGTAGCGGAGAAATGGAAGGCGTTCGGATGGAATGTGATCGAGATCGACGGCCATAATATGGCGGAAATTCTTGAGGCACTTGATGCGGCTGAACAGTTCAAAGGAAAACCGACGGCGATCATTGCCCATACGGTCAAAGGAAAAGGAATCAGCTTTGCCGAAAACCAGGTCGGATTCCACAACCGTGCCCTGACGCAGGAAGAATATGACAGAGCACTTGAGGAACTTTCATAATTATTGAAAGCACAGGAGGAAAAAATCATGGCTGAAAGAAATCAGAGAACAGTGTTTGGACAGACTCTTGTGGAGCTCTGCCGTGAAAATAAAGATATTGTTGTGCTTGACGCAGACCTGGGCGGTTCGACCATGGGCAAGATGGTGGAAATTGAACCCGGCATGGAAGAGAGACATATTGAGATGGGGATCGCCGAGGCAAATATGCTCTCCACAGCGGGCGGCCTTGCCAGAGCCGGAAAGATCCCGTTTGCCTGCTCTTTCGCAGTTTTTTCGGCGGGACGCGCTTATGACCAGATCCGGCAGTCGATTGCCATCGGAAAACTGAATGTCAAGATCTGCGGTTCTTCTGCGGGATGTTCGGATTTCGGCGACGGCGCCACCCATCAGTCTGTGGATGACATCGCCTATCTCCGGGTAATCCCGAACATGAACGTGTTTGTGCCGGCCGATGCCAATGAGACAGCGGCAATTGTTAAATATATGGCTTCTCACGAAGGCCCGATGTATATCCGTGTAAACCGCAATCCGTATGACAACGTCACTCCCGAAAATGCTGAATTTGTTCCGGGTGAGCCGAAAGTTCTGCGGGAAGGTACGGATGTGACTGTGTTTGCCTGCGGCGTCATGGTAACCAAAGCACTTGAGGCGGCGGAAAAACTTGAAGGAAAGGTCTCCGTCAGAGTCGTCAATGTTCCCTCCATCAAACCGCTGAATCGTGAAAGTATCGTAAAGCTTTCAAAGGATGTCAAGGGCGTCGTCACAGCGGAAGAGCACAGTATCATCGGAGGTCTGGGCGGAGCTGTCGCCGAGGCGCTGAGACTGGAGCGCATACCGGTGGAATTTGTGGGGATCGAGGACCGCTTCGGCAGCTCGGCTCACAGCTATGATGATATTCTGAATTATCTCGGCCTGACTGCGGATCATATCGCAGAGGCAGTTGAAAAGATCAACAGCCTGTGAGAAAGGCTTTGTGATACCGGATTATATTTATCAGAAATAAAGGAGGACGGAATAATGAAGGTTGGTTTTATCGGACTGGGCATCATGGGAAGGCCTATGTGCAAGAATCTGCTGAAGGCAGGTTATGAAGTGACGGCATTTGATCCTTTTGCGGCAGCAGCTCTGGATGACGTGGTTTCCTGCGGCGCAGTAAGAGGGACGAGCAATGCCGATGTGGCGTCAAAGAGCGACGTCGTGATCACGATGGTTCCCAATTCTCCTCACGTGAGGGCCGCTGTTTTCGGTGAAAACGGTGTAGCTGAAGGCGCAAAGAAAGGCCTTGACATTATCGACATGAGCTCCATCGCTCCGCTGGAGTCAAAAGATATCGCTGAGAAATGCGCAGAAATCGGGATCAATATGATGGACGCCCCGGTATCGGGGGGAGAGCCGAAGGCAATCGACGGGACGCTTTCCATTATGTGCGGCGGTCCGGCAGCTCTTTTTGAGAAATATAAGGACCTGCTCGGCGTGCTGGGCGCTTCTGTCGTACACTGCGGAGACGTGAACGGCGCCGGCAACACAACAAAACTGGCGAACCAGGTTATCGTGGCTGTTAATATTGCCGCGTGTGCGGAAGCTTATGAGCTGGCTGTCATGGCAGGTGTGGATCCGGAGAAGGTCTATTCGGCGATTCGCGGCGGTCTGGCAGGGTCCACGGTTATGGACGCCAAGGTCCCGATGATGATGGACGGCAATTTCAAGCCCGGATTCCGCATCGATCTGCATATCAAGGATCTGAATAATGCACTTGATACCGGTCACGGTGTCGGGACGCCGATGCTCCTGACCAGCGCAGTTCAGGAAATGCTGCAGTGGCTCCACAATAACGGCTGCGGCAGCGATGATCACAGTGCAATCCTGAAGTATTATGAGAAGCTCAGCGGTACGGAAATGCGCAAGAAAAACTGAAATATAAGAATCATGGAGAAATGTATAAACTGTTCATTGTGATTGGTGAAAAGACGGTTCTGGACAGTATAGCAGAACTGTTTCCATGGAAGCAGGTTGGATTTGAAGTGACAGGGAAATACTCGGAAGCGTCCAAGGCGCTTCCGGTGCTGAAAGAGCATCCTGCGGATGTCCTCCTGTCTGATACACGGATGCCTGAAATGAGCGGATTTGAAATGGTCAGACAGGTGCGGACATTCTCTGAGATGAGAGTGGTCATGATCGGAAGCAATACGGGATACAGTGTGTTGAGGGAAGCACTGCAGCTGCGTATTTCAGATTTTCTTCTGAAACCGCTGAATTACAATGATGTCCTTCAGTGCTTTGAAAACATCAGGCATGAGCTTGACGGCCAGCTTGTTTTCCGGGAGCCGGAGACGGGTTCGTATTACAAAAGGATCGTCGGAAAAGTAGATGACTATCTGCGGGTCAATTATCAGCACGCCACGTTAAATAAGGCAGCTGATCTCGTAGGGATCAGTACCGGTTACCTTTCCAGGATTTATAAAGAACATAAGGGTATGCGGTTTGCGGAGATGCTGACCCGTGTCCGGATGGAAAAAGCGGGACAGCTTCTCCTGGATCCGGGTTACAGGAACTATGAGATTGCCGGGATGGTCGGGTACACGAATCCGAATAATTTCACCAGAGCGTTTAAGGCATTTTACAGAATGACCCCGAAGGAGTACCGGACCGGGACGTGCAAAAACCGAAACGAAAGCGATAATCAGGAGGTTTTATCCGGTGCGCCGGAGAAATGAGAGGGGATAAAATGCAAAACAATCGGGAACAGATTATACAGAATGTGAAAGAAAAAAAACTGATTGCGATTGTGAGGGGAATTGATCCGGTCTATATGACGGATCTGGGAAATGCCCTTCTCGCAGGAGGGATTAATATGGTCGAAGTGACCTTCGACCAGAGACAGAGCGATGATTTCAGTGCGACAGTCAGTGCTGTTTCCGCGCTGAAAGAAGCGCTTGGAGAGAAAATGTATGTCGGAGCAGGCACTGTTCTGACCAGAGAGCAGGTGGATCTGGCGGTATCCGCCGGGGCCGGGTATATTGTAACGCCGGCTGTAGACTGCAGCCTGATCCGCTACGCCAGGGAGAAAGGCCTGGTTCTCATGCCGGGAGCCATGACGCCGACAGAGGCATATGACGCTTACAATGCAGGGGCTGATTTCGTCAAAGTCTTTCCTGCGGGCGTTCTCGGGCCTTCCTATATTAAGGCGATCCGCGGACCGCTGCCGCATATACCGCTTCTTGCCGTAGGCGGGATCAGTGAGAAGAATATCCCGGATTTTCTGGCCACGGGAGTAATGGGCTTCGGAATCGGAGGAAATCTCGTGAACGGCGGATGGATCCGTGAAGGGCGGTTTGACAGGATCTCCCAACTGGCTTCTGTTTTTGTTCAAAGTACGAAAACAGTGTGAGAAATGATAGAGTTTCTGGATTATTGATAGGTTTTGATGAATTTCTATAAAAATTGAAAGGAAATCACAAGGCGGGTTTCTGTTTTGTTTTCGGAATTATTGCTAAAATGTCTATACAAGTAGGCGAAAAGAGGCAAACATGATGAAAAAATATCTGTCTTATATTCTGGATCCCGAGGCGCCGGTTTGGCCGGGAGAGCCGACGATTGAGATTACGCACTGTACAGAGATCAAGGGGGACTGTCTGTACAATTCATTCTCGAGCGTCCTTCCGGATCACTGCGGGACCCATTATGATGCGCCCTGGCATTTTAATCCGAAGGGACCTAAGATTACGGAACTTCCGATGGAGTACTTCTGGTTTGAGAATGTTTTTGAACTGGATCTGCCGAAAAATGCCGGTGAAGGAGTCCTGGCAGAGGACCTGAAACCGTGGGCGGAGGAAATCCGGAAAGCGGATCTTCTGCTTATCCGGACCGGATTTTCGTCGGTCAGACGCGGGAATCCGGAAGTATACGGCCACAACGGGCCATATCTGTCTCCGGAAGCAGCGGAATATCTGGTCCGGGAGTTTCCGGAACTGAAGACGGTCGGGTTTGATTTTCTGTCCGTCGGCAGTCCGGCGAATAATCTGTCTGCAGCCGCGCACCAGATGCTGCTGGGCTGCCATACGGATCATTTTGTCACTGCGATTGAAGACATGGATTTGTCCTGTCTGTATGAAGAACACGGAAAGATCCGCAGAGTGATTGCCGCTCCTTTAAGGATTTCCGGGACGGACAGTTCGCAGGTCTGTGTGATTGCGGAGTTTGACGAGTAAGAATTCGGCACTTTGAAAGGTGTGGAAGGATATCTATTTTTTTATGTTTCATGGTTCAAGGAGGGAATCACTATGAGGAAGCATTTTGCAGTACTTGCCGCGGCGGCTGTCGCCATTTCTGTCATTTCCGTACCTGTGCTTGCGGATGACCTGACCGTTGGCTTCAGCCAGTATGCATCTTACAATAACTGGCGTGTGACGAACACGGATGATATTAACCGTGCTTTGAACGAGCAGGGCTGGAAGGTTATTTTTTCGGATGCAAATGATGATACCGCGCAGCAGATCTCGGATCTGGAAGATATGATCGCACAGCAGCCGGATTATCTGGTTATCGGCCCGAGAGAAAAAGAAGGTTACGAAAACGTCCTTGAAGAAGCAAAAGATGCCGGTATCAAAGTGGTTCTTTATGACCGTGAAGCGGAAGGCGATTTTGATGTACTGATCCAGGGCGATTATATCATGGAAGGCGAGAATGTCGGCAAGGCCGTCATTGACACCTTCGGAGAAGATGCCGAAATCAATATCGTCGAGCTGACCGGAACACCCGGGGCGGATGTAACAGCCCAGCGTTCGGAAGGCTTCATGAATATTGTTGATCAGTATGATAATTACAAGATCCTCGCTTCCCAGGTAGGAAACTTCTCCCGAACAGAGTCCCAGACCGCCATGGAAAACCTGATTCAGTCCTACGGCGATCAGATCGATGTGGTCTATGCGCATTCAGATGATAACGCGATCGGCGCGATCAACGCGATTGTGGCAGCAGGCCTTAAGCCGGGCGAAGACATCAAGGTCTTCGGCGTGGACGGAACCAAGGACGGCCTGCAGGCGATTGTTGACGGCCAGATGACAGCGACCTATCTCTGCAATCCGTTCTACGGCGATGCGATCGTCGGCCTGATCAATGATCTGGAAGCAGGCAAGACGTTTGATGAGAGAGTTGTCCTTGAGGGCAAGCTGTATACGATCGATAATGCTCAGGAATCTCTGGATGCCGGTGAGGGATTCTGATTATTAAAGACGAACATTGCACGGGATATCTGAGGAGGATACTTTCAGGTATTCACAAAGTACCTGGGCAGGAACCGACAGCACCGGAATGGGGAAGCTACAGGGCTTCCCCATTCTTTTGTTCAGGAGAAAAATATGGATAATAATCTACTTCTTGAAATGAGGGAGATCGACAAGCGTTTTTCCGGCGTCCATGCGCTCGACAGTGTGGATTTTTCTGTGAGAAAAGGAGAGATCCTCGCGCTGATGGGAGAAAACGGAGCCGGAAAATCGACGTTGATCAAAGTTCTGACAGGCCTATACAGGAAAGACGGCGGACAGATCATCTTTGACGGTACGGAGAGAAATTTTCATACGCCGCAGGATTCACAGCGGGCGGGGATCAGCACAATTTATCAGGAAATCAACCTGATTCCGCATCTTTCCGTCGCTGAAAACATTTTCATAGGGCAGGAGCCCAGGAATGCCTTCGGGATCGACTGGGACAGCGTAAATAAGCAGGCGAGGCAGCTTCTTCTTGATAATGGAATTGATATCGATGTGACGCAGGATCTGGCTTCCTACAGCACGGCGGTCCAGCAGATGGTGGCGATCACACGGGCGATTTCCCAGAATGCGAAACTGCTGATCATGGATGAGCCGACGTCCTCTCTGGCTGATGATGAAGTACAGGTCATGTTCTCAAAAATGAGGGAACTCGTGGCAAAGGGAATGTCCATCATCTTTATCAGCCACAAGCTGGATGAAGTGTTTACGATCTGCGACAGGACGACCATTCTGAAGGACGGAAAACTGGTAGGCTCCTATGACATCGATAAGATCACGAAACTGGAGATGGTATCAAAGATGATCGGACGGGATGCGAGCAACGTCCTGAAACGGACAGTGGGCGTCTATGAAGAAAAACCCGGCACGATTCCGCTCGTTCATACAAAAAATATAGATAACAGGGTCACGCTCCACGGAGTCTCCATTGATATACGTCCCGGAGAGATCGTGGGAATTGCCGGACTCCTGGGCGCCGGAAAATCCGAGTATGCAAAAGTCCTGTTCGGATGCGACAACACGTATACCGGGACATTTGAAGTGGAAGGAAAACCGGTCCGGCTCAAATCACCGAAGGGCGCAATAGACCTCGGGTTCGCCTATTGCTCGGAAGACCGCAAGGTTGAGGGGATCTTCCCGCATATGACGATTACGGAAAACATGACGATCACAGCGCTTCCGAGAATTTCAAAGTTCGGTGTGGTGGACAGTAAAAAACAGAAAGCCATCGTGGATAAATACATTGAGTCTATCCGGATCAAGACGCCGAGCTCCGAACAGCTGATCAGTAATCTGTCCGGAGGAAACCAGCAGAAGGTGCTGCTCGGAAGATGGCTGTCCATGAATCCGCGCCTGATCATCCTGGATGAACCGACACGAGGCATCGATGTGGGTGCCAAGGCGGAAATTGAGGCGCTGATACGGGAGTTCTCGCAGAATGGAATCAGTGTGCTCTATATTTCTTCCGAGCTCGAGGAGCTGATCCGGAACTGCTATCGCATAGTTGTGATAAGGGACGGACAGAATTCCGTAGAACTTACCGATCAGGACATTACGGAAGAAAACATCATGAAATATATCGCAAAAAATGCGAAGGAAACGGAGGTGGATCATGGCTGACGCAAAACGAGAATCCGGGATTTCCCGCGCAGCTGTGAATGCGCATCTGAAAAAATTTGGCGCGCTCTACGCATTTTTGATCCTTATCGCCATTAATTCCATATCTAACAGAAATTTCCTGGCGGTCAATACTTTCTGGAATCTGCTGATTCAGGCCTTCCCGATCATCATTACCTCTCTCGGGATGCTGTTCGTCATTTCCGGCGGCGGTATCGACGTGTCTGTGGGTTCTGTCATGGCGGTGGCCGGTGCGCTGAACGCGGTTATCATGAACGGGATTTATCCGTTTTTTCCGAAGAGCATTCTGTTTGGCGTGATCATGGCGATCGTGGTCGCCGGGCTCTTCGGCGCATTTAACGGTGTGATGGTATCCGTCTTTAAGATGCAGCCGATCGTCGTGACCCTGACGACTTATATTATAGCGCGCGGCCTGGCGCAGCTGATTGCCAACGGCAAAATCCTTTCTTTCTCGAACACGCCTTTCAATGCCATAGGTATTTACCGGCTTCCCGGAAACATTCCGATCCAGGTGCTGATTGAGCTTCTGTTCATCATAGTGACGGCATTTGTCCTGAAGAAGACGGTATTCGGGTACCAGGTACAGGCAATCGGTGAGAATGCACAGGCGGCGAAGCTGTGCGGAATCCGGACAACACGCGTCCGCATTATGATTTATGTGATCAGTTCTCTGATTGCGGCGGTAGCCGGTCTGCTGGTCTCTTCCAGAACCAGTGCGGCGGATCCGACGAATCTCGGGGCGCTGGCCGAGATGGATGCTATCGCGTCCGTGGCCATCGGCGGAACGTCCATGTCAGGCGGCAAGGCCCGGATTCTGACCACGGTTATCAGTGCGATGATCATCCAGCTGATTACGATCACGATCAATATGAATAACATCCATTATGCATATGCGCGTGTCATGAAGGGGATCATCATTATTCTTGCAGTGTATATCCAGCAGGATAAGAGCCGTTAAGGGGGTCTGATATGTCTAAGATAAAGAGCATTATAGTAAAGCAGAGCGCACTGGTTGCGCTGATCGTTATCTTTATCATAGCCTGCTTTTTCTATCCGTTATTTCACACCTGGACCAATCTCTATAATCTGCTTCGCCAGAATTCCATGATCGGCCTGATTGCTGTCGCCATGACCATGGTCATTCTGACCGGCGGGATCGACCTTTCGGTAGGTGCGGTCTGTTCCATGATCTCTGTCATAGCGGCTTATCTGAGTTTTACGGAGAACCCTCTGATCATTCTGGTGCTGCCGCTGCTGATCGGAACCTTTTTCGGATTTATGAACGGGTTTGTTGTCGCAAAGATGAAGGTGGCGCCGATCATCGCTTCTCTCGGAATCCAGCTGATTGCCAGAGGGATTTCGCTGGTCATGACGAGCGGTGAAACGATGCATATTTCGGGAGCGCCGAAGGAATGGCTCCCGAAGATCGCCAAGCAGTCGGTGGGACCGCTTCCGCTGATTTTCCTGATCTTCTTCATTTTTGCAATTATCTTTATCTATATTCTGAAATACAGGAAGTTCGGCAGGGAAATTTATGCGGTCGGCGGAAATGAAGATGCGGCAAAGATGATGGGAATCCGGGTAGACCGGGTCAAGATTATGGTTTATTCAATCTCCGGTTTCGCGTCTGCGCTGGCAGGCCTGATCCTTGTTTCCAGAGCAGGCACCGGCCAGCCTGTTGCCTGCAACGGCTGGGAGATGGATGCCATCGCGGCAGTCGCTATCGGCGGTACGTCTCTTGAAGGCGGTTCCGGAAAAATCCAGACGACGATATTCGGCGTTTTTATTCTGGCGATTATCGGGAACATGATCAACCTGCAGGGCAATGTCAATTCGTGGTGGCAGCAGATCATCACCGGTATTCTGCTGATCGTCGTACTGATGATGCAGGTGATTCCGGGCTGGATCAGAAACAGGAAGGCCTGACAGCGGGAGGAACCGTCGATGAAGATTAAGGAAGTAAACACATATTATGTCCGGCCCCGCTGGGGATTTGTGGAAATTCTCACCGACGAAGGGCTTTCCGGATGGGGCGAAGCTGTTCTGGAAGGGCATTGTGATGCTGTCCTCGCCTGTGTTGAGGAGTACCGGCCTTATCTGATCGGCAGGGATCCCGGAAGAATCGAGGATATTCAGTCGACGATCTACCGGGCCGGTTTCTACCGGGGCGGCGGTGTCATGATGAGCGCACTGGCCGGCATTGACCAGGCACTCTGGGATATCCGCGGAAAGTTCTTCGGCGTCCCCTCATATGAACTTATGGGGGGACCGCTCAGGGACAGGATGCGGGTCTATTCCTGGATCGGAGGTGACCGCCCGTCGGATGCGGGACAGGCAGCCCTCGAAAGAAAGAACGCGGGTTTTACGGCTGTTAAGATGAATGCCACAGAAGAACTGCAGATGATTGACACCTATGAAAAGGTGGATGCAGTCCTTGAACGTGTGGCGGCGATCCGCGAAACCTGCGGGAAGTATTTCGGGATCGCGATCGATTTTCACGGGCGGGTTCACCGTCCGATGGCGAAAGTGCTGGCGAAAAAGCTGGAAGAGTTTGATCCGATGTTTCTTGAGGAGCCGGTCCTGTGTGAGAACATGGAGGCTTTTAAAGAGATTGCCTCTGCCTGTAATATTCCCATCGCTACCGGGGAGCGCCTGTTCACGAAATATGATTTCAGACGTCTTCTGGAAGCGGGCGGCGTGGACATCATCCAGCCGGATCTCTCTCATGCCGGCGGACTGACAGAGGTGAAAAAGATTGCAGCGATGGCGGAAGCCTATGATGTGGCGCTTGCCCCGCATTGCCCGCTCGGTCCGGTTGCGCTTGCCGCCTGCCTGACGATCGACGCCACCTGTTATAATGCGGTGATCCAGGAGCAGAGCATCGGCATTCATTACAATGTCGGCAAGAGTGTACTGGACTATGCGCTGAACAAAGAAGATTTTGCGTTTACGGACGGATATGTAAATCTTCCCGTCCGTCCCGGACTCGGTGTCGAGGTCAATAAAGAGCTTGTTCTTGAGGAAAACCGCCATCCGCATCAGTGGAAAAACCCGGTCTGGCGGCATGCGGACGGTTCGGTGGCGGAGTGGTAAAGGTTTCTGTCCGGAAATTGTCATTAGGTCTGAAAAGATCTGTTAAAGAGAAAGAGGAATCAGATGAAAGCAGTTGTTTATGAAGGAGACAATTGTCTGGTATATAAGGATGTGCCGGATGTCAGTCCCGCAGCAGGTGAGGTGAAACTCAGAATCAGGGCCTGCGGAATCTGCGGCAGTGATGTGGCGGGTTATCAGGGACTGACGGGCCGCAGGATCGCGCCGATGATTATGGGGCATGAATTCTGCGGTGAAGTAGAGGAATGCGGAGAAGGAACAGAGACGCTGAAAGCAGGCGACATCGTGGCGGTCTACCCGGTCAATTTCTGCGGAGAATGTGAGATGTGCCGCCAGGGCGACGTGCACCTCTGCCTGAATAAAAAATCTTACGGTGTGCTGGATACCGACGGTGCATTTGCCGAGTACCTGTGCGTTCCGGAAAAGTGCTGTTTCCCTGTGGCGGACGGAGTATCCCCCGTCATCGGTTCCCTGATGGAGCCCCTGGCGGTGGCGTACCGCGGCGTCGGACATCTGGGAGATGTCAGGGGTAAAAGCGTCTTCCTGGCAGGGACCGGGACGATCGGCCTGCTCGCCATGGTCTGCACAAAGATAAAAGGGGCTGCCCGCATCTTTGTTTCGGATATGGATGATGACCGTCTGGCTGTGGCAAAAGCACTCGGCGCCGACGTGACAATTAATCCCGGAAAAGAGGACCTGCATAAGGTCATTATGGATGCGACCGGAGGAATGGGCGTGGACTGCGGCATCGAAGCAGTCGGCATCGCTCCTACGGTCCAGCAGGTAATGAGCGTCCTCCGCTTCGGCGGAAAAGCGGTCTGGATCGGAAATAACCGCAAAATGATCGAGATGAACATGCAGGAAGTCGTGACACGCGAACTGCAGATTTTCGGTTCGTTCCTCTATGGCTACCGGGAATTTGGAGAGGTCGTTGAGCTGCTGAACAGCGGTAAACTGAATGTCGATCCCCTGATCTCCAAAGAAATCTGTCTGAAAGACGCCCCGGCCTACTTTGAGAAACTGAAAAATCATGAAGACAACCTGATTAAAGTAGTCGTGACAGATGCCTGAGAGGACTGCTTAATCCTATCACGGAGGCGGAAATATGTCGAAGGTGATTACATTTGGCGAGATCATGCTGCGCCTGAATCCGGAGGGGTACAGGCGGATCGTGCAGGCGGACCGCTTTGAGGCGAGTTATGCGGGGGGCGAGGCAAATGTGGCGGTTTCTCTCGCGCAGTACGGCAATGATGTTTCATTTGTCAGTGCGGTGCCGGCCCATGAAGTCGGGCAGGCCTGCGTCAATTCCCTGAGGCGCTACGGCGTCGGGACGGAATTCATTGTGCGTGCCGGGGACCGTCTCGGAATCTATTATGTGGAAAAGGGAGCTTCCCAGAGATCCTCAAAGGTGATCTATGACAGGGCTTATTCGTCCTTTTCCATGTCGAAAAAAGACGATTATGACTGGGAAACCATTTTCGCGGATGCGGACTGGTTTCACTGGACCGGGATTACGCCGGCCCTCGGAGGCGGTATACCGGAGATCTGCCTGGATGCCTGCAGAGCGGCGAAGAAGATGGGCCTTACTGTGAGCTGTGACCTCAACTACAGAAAAAAACTCTGGACGCGGGAGCGGGCCGGAGAGGTGATGAGCGGACTGATGCCTTATGTGGATGTCTGCATCGCCAACGAAGAAGATGCTGCGGATGTCTTCGGGATCCGTGCGGAGAACACGGACGTGGAGAGCGGAAGACTCTCGAAGCAGGGATATGTGAGTGTTGCGGAACAGCTTGCGGGACGATTTGGCTGCAAAAAGGTCGCCATTACGCTGAGGAGTTCTGTATCCGCAACTGTCAATCGCTGGAACGGCATGCTCTGGGCGGACGGGAACGCCTGTTTTTCCAGGGAATATGAGATCCATATCGTGGACAGGGTCGGCGGAGGCGACAGCTTCGGCGGGGCGCTGATTCATGCAATCCGGAAGGGGATGGACCAGCAGGCGGTGATTGATTATGCCGTGGCAGCGTCATGCTTGAAGCACACGATCGAACAGGATTATAATCTTGTCAGTGAAGCAGAAGTGAATGCGCTGGCGGAAGGCGGCGGTTCCGGCAGAGTACAGCGGTAACCTGCTGCATCCAGGAGAATTTGATCCGGAAACCCTTTGGGAATGGAGGACTTGAAAATGAGCAAGAAAGAAATGATCACAAATGCCCTGCTGAACCTGTTTTCTCTGGAGGACAAGGTCATCGTTGTGACCGGCGGCGCCGGGGCGATCGGGGGAGAGATTGCAAAATGTTATGCAAGACTCGGCGCGAAAGTCGTGGTTGCAGACTTTAACGAGCAGATGATGGCGGAAATTGAAGAAGAAATCAGCGGGGAAGGCGGTGAATGCCTGACGGTCAGGCTTGAACTGCCGGACGAGGATTCGATCCGTGCGGCGGTGGACACGGTCCTGGAAAAATACGGAAGGATCGATGTCCTGGCAAATGTCGCCGGCATTAATAAGAGAATGCTGATGCTGGACGGTGCGGAAGAGACCTACGACCGCATCATGGGCGTCAACCTGAAGGGAACCTTCCTCATTTCCCTCTATGTGGCGAAAAAAATGATCGCGCTTAACGAGACGCTGCCGGAGGAGCAGAAAGTACGCCTCTCCATCATCAATGTGGCGTCTTACAACTCGGTCATGATGCTGGGCGGCGTCGCTGTCTACGGCATGAGCAAGAGCGGGGTGCATGCCCTGACCCGGAGCCAGGCAATTGAGTGGGCGAAGTACGGATTCCGTTCGAATGCCCTGACGCCCGGCCATATTAAAACGAAGTTCACGACACAGCTGTGGAATGATCCCTCCCTCAGCGGTTACCTCCTGGAAAGAATAGCCATGAACCGGCCGGGATACCCGGAAGATATGCTGGGCGTCGCTGTTTTGCTGGCGTCTGATGCTTCTTCCTATATGTCGGGCCAGCTGTGTATTGTGGACGGGGGCTGCCTGGCCGGAGGCCAGCCCTGGGATATCTGAAAACGGCGATTTCCTATAAAGGAAGGACACACCTGCGGGCTGCCGCAGGTGTGTTCCGTTCAGGGCGTCTGAGGGTGTGATACGGAAAATGAAACACTTGACTTGTAACCGGACCGCGCCTGTGGCAGAATAA
>CACZTA010000084.1 GCA_902783935.1 uncultured Lachnospiraceae bacterium
AATCTTTACCGAAAAGAAGATCGATATCGGCCAGATGAGTGTCCGGACGAGCAAAAAAGGGCTGGCGACGATGGAAGTCAGCTTTGCGGTTCATTCGGTCGGTGAACTGAATTATCTGATTTCCCAGATCAGGGCAATCCCTGAAGTAAAAGACATCCAGCGGAAGACCGGTTAAAGCCCGGCTGCCCTTAAGCATGTGTCCGGCAGAGCCGGACCAGGATGTAAAGAAACTGATGGAGATGAAAAATGAGTGAAAGACTTTCAATCAGCGTAATACAGGTAGGCCCGATCGGGACAAACTGCTATATACTCCGTGACGGCGCAGAAGGGAAAGAAGCGGTCCTCGTGGATCCGGGTGACCAGCCGAAGCGGATAATGGGAGCCCTCGAGTCGTTAAACGCGGTTCCGTCTGCCATTCTTCTGACACATGCGCATTTTGACCATGTTCTCGGCGTGAACGGAATTATTGAAAAGTATCCGGATGTAAAAGTATATATTGCGGCGACGGAGCGGAGGATGGTCGAAGACTTCGATCTGAATGAAGGCTTTTTAAGAAAAGGCTATGTTCTGACGCCGGATATCTATGTACAGGAAGGGGATGTCCTGGAGCTGGCCGGACACCGGTTTGAAGTGCTGCTTACCCCCGGACATACGGCGGGCAGCTGCTGTTATTATGAGAAAGAAAGCGGCAGTCTGTTTGCAGGCGATACACTGTTCCTGGAGAGTTACGGCAGGACGGATTTTCCGACCGGTTCTTATGAACAGATTATGGCATCCCTGAAGCGGCTTCTGACGACGCTGCCGGAAGAAACGGATGTGTATCCGGGTCATGGCCCTCAGACGACGATCGGCCATGAAAAAATGGTAGAAGGTTTTTAATTGTGAATATAGGCATTTGTCTTGACCGGAATGACTTCATGTATGATATTCATTCCCTGGTAAAGAGCTTTTTCCCCGATGATGAAGTCCATATATATACAAAGGACGATCCCGTCAGGCAGGCATGCAGACGGGATCTGGTTCTGAATGTCGAAATACCGGAGTATACAGACCGGAAGAACGCGAAAGACAGCCTGAAGCGTGATTTATATAAGCAGCTTTCTGATTTTACGGAGAAACAGCTTCCGTGGGGGACGCTGTCGGGGATCCGCCCGACAAAAATCCCTATGAAGATGCTGTCTGACGGCTGTTCGCGGGAAGAGATTCTCCGGCATCTGCAGGACGATTATTTTGTCTCTCCGGAACGGGCTGAACTGGCCCTGTCCGTCGCGGAGAATGAAAAAGAAATACTCAGAAGGATTCCTTTATCTGAAGATTCCTGGAGTCTTTACATACATGTGCCTTTCTGCCCGTCAATCTGTTTATACTGTACATTTTCATCAAGCCCGATCAGTACATGGGCCAGGAGAGCGGATGAATACATTGAGACGGTCATCAGGGAAATGCAGCGGAAAAAAACAGCGCTTCTGAAAGACAGCGGAAGCATTGCCCCGACGACGGTCTATATCGGGGGAGGTACGCCGACGTCCCTGTCAGAAGAGCAGCTTGACAGGCTGCTGACGGCAGTCAGGCATGTATGGGACCTGTCCGGCTGTCTCGAGTATACGGTTGAAGCCGGACGGCCTGATTCACTCACTGAGGAAAAGCTGGCTGTCCTTATGAGACACGGGGTGACCAGAATTTCCGTGAATCCGCAGACCATGAATGATGAGACGCTCGAGCGGATCGGGAGAAAGCATACGTCGGCGGATGTCCTGCGTGCATTTTACATGGCGAGGGAAGCCGGATTTGACAACATTAATATGGACATGATTCTGGGTCTTCCCGGAGAGGATGCCCGGCATGTGAGCCGGACGCTCGGGATTCTGGAAGAACTGAAGCCCGATTCTCTGACGGTCCATTCGCTTGCAATCAAGAGGGCGTCGGCACTCAGAAAGGCAATTCGTGAAGACCGGGAAACAGATATCAATGCAGACTACGGCAATTTCGGAGGCCTTATTTTCGAAAACTCCGAAGAACTGATGGATATGGCTGCCGGCACAGCAGCCGCTATGGGCATGCGGCCTTATTATCTTTACCGGCAGAAAAACATGAGGGGGAACCTGGAAAACACGGGTTTTTCCGTGCCGGGACGCGAGTGCCTCTATAACATTCTGATTATGGAGGAACTGCAGAGCATCTATGCTTTCGGCGCCGGGGCATCGACGAAATATGTTTATCCGGACGGAAGAATCGAGAGGACTGTCAGCCCGAAGGATGTGAAAACTTACCTGGAAAGACAGAGAGACATTTCCGCTGAAAAATCAGCGGAGGAGGAACGGACAGATGGGCCAGATTGTTGATTATAACCTGACAGAAGAAATTGAACACGGGGTATATGTCAGCTGTCTGGTCAAGGAGCTCTCGAGAGAACTCGGACTTCCCGAAGATATTGTGTATCAGTTTTCTCTGGCGGGACTGCTTCATGATCTGGGCAAACTGCAGCTGGCGAATTATCTCTACGGAAATGAGAGCATCGTCAGCCCCCTGGTGATTGAAGAGATGAAATATGTGCGGATGCATCCTATGCTTTCCTACAGGATTCTTAAGGACAGAGGGTACAGTGATATTGTGCTGGATGCAGTCAGGTACCATCATGAAGACTATGACGGTACCGGTTATCCGTCAAACCTTGTCGGGGAAGGGATTCCCCTCGGAGCCCGGATTATAAGGGTATGCGATGTGTTTGCTGCGCTGACGACAGACCGGCCGTACCGAAAGAGGTTTGACGTCGATGAAGCCATGAGCCTGATGATTGATGAAATCAAGCATTTTGATATGCGTATTTTTCTGGCATTTGAGCGCATCGTCCATAATGATGTGAAGCGCTACCAGATACAGTTCCCGGATTCCGATGCGGAACTGATTTCCGAACATCTGATGAATATGACCGCCCAGGATTAAGAGAACGGGAAAAGGAGATAAAAAATGACACTGATTAAGAAACCTGTGACCGGCATGAGAGATATTCTGCCCGGGGAGATGGCTGTGAGAAATTACGCGATTGACCTGATCCGCGAGACATATGCTTCTTTCGGATTTTCATCGATTGA
>CACZTA010000085.1 GCA_902783935.1 uncultured Lachnospiraceae bacterium
CGCTTCACGAAACGGGCAGTTTACTTCTCCGGAATGTGCGCTGTTTACCGCCACGTCAGCAGTATGCGTGACCGGCCTGATCATGAGGGACACGGCTTCATACTGGTCGCCGTTCGGACAGGCGGTGATCCTGATCCTGATACAGCTGGGAGGCCTCGGAGTGGTGACTGTCGCCGCAGCGATTGAAGCGGCAATGGGGAAAAAGCTGTCTCTGCTGGAGAGGGATCTTCTGGAAGACAGTCTGTCTGCGTTCCAGGTCGGCGGCATGGTCCGGATGACCCGCTTTATTATCAGGACCGTGTTTGCCGTGGAGCTGGCCGGCGCTCTCCTGATGATGCCGGTATTCTGCAGGGATTTCGGTGTATCCGGAATATGGATGTCTGTTTTTCATTCTGTTTCGGCTTTCTGCAATGCCGGATTTGACCTGATGGGGATACACAGCGGAGCGTTTTCTTCCCTGACAGCCTACAGCGGAAACGCAGGCGTTGTCTTTCCGGTCTGCCTGCTGATTATTTTCGGGGGAATCGGATTCCTGACATGGAACGATATCCTTACACATAAGAGACACTTCAGAAAATACGGGATGCAGAGTAAGGTGGTGCTTGTGACGACGGCGGTTCTGATTGCTTTTCCGGCGATTCTGTATTTCTTCTGTGAGTTCTCAGGCACTTCTTTCCCGGACAGGATCATGCTGTCGCTGTTCCAGGCCGTTACGCCGAGGACAGCCGGTTTTAACACTGCAGATCTCACGAAGATGACAGGGGCGGGGATCGGGCTGATGATCCTGCTGATGCTGATCGGGGGATCCCCCGGATCGACGGCCGGCGGAATGAAAACAACGACGCTGACGGTCCTCCTTGCGAATGCGTTATCCGTGTTCCGGAGAAGAAAGAATGCGCAGCTGTTCGGGAGGCGGATCGAGGACAGTGTCATAAAGAGCGCTGCGGCGCTTCTCGTCATCTATGTCTTCCTGGCCGTTTTTTCGGGAATGGTGATCAGTCTCGCGGAAGGCCTGCCCATGGGCGTATGCCTGTTTGAAACCGCGTCTGCCGTCGGCACTGTCGGCCTTACGCTCGGGATTACGCCCACACTCGGACTTTTCTCCCATCTTATCCTGATTTTCCTGATGTTCTTCGGGAGGGCCGGAGGACTGACGCTGATGTATGCCGCGATCGCTGATAAAACACCTGAACTGTCGCGGCGCCCCGTCGGAAAAATTAATGTCGGATAAATTTAAAGAAAGATAATGACAGAGGGTTTGTTTTATGAAATCAATTTTACTGATCGGTATCAATCATCTGGGAACCCTGCTTGCAGAGCAGATGCAGGAGCTGGGACATGAGGTTATGGCGGTAGACCGCGAGGAAGAGCGGATAAATGAGATTGAGTCCGTTGTCACGGATGCCCAGATCGGAGACAGCACGAATAAAGAATTTTTGAAGTCCCTTGGCGTAAATAATTATGACATCTGTTTTGTGACCATAGCAGACGACTTTGAGAGCTCTCTGATTACCACCGTTCTGCTGAGAGAACTGGGCGCAAAAAAAATCGTTGCCCGTGCGAACAGAGATATTCAGGAGATGCTGCTCCTTCGCAACGGGGCCGATGAAGTCATCCGTCCTGAAAGACAGGCGGCTGAATGGGCGGCGAACCGTTTCGGCCGTGAATAAAACCGCTTGACATCCGGAAACGTGTTTGATAATATTATATTGTGCAAAATATAAATAAGAACAAGTTTCCAACTTATATAAATGGAAAACCGGATGTGCGAAAGGAGAATTGAAATGAAAACAGTTTATGATTTTACTGTGAAGGACAGAAAGAACAATGATGTCAGCCTGTCAGAGTATCAGGGCAAGGTCCTGCTCATCGTCAATACCGCAACCGGATGCGGCTTTACCCCGCACTATGAGCCGCTGGAGGCCATGTACAAAGAGATGAAGGACCAGGGGTTTGAAATCCTTGATTTCCCCTGTAACCAGTTTGCAAACCAGGCTCCGGGGAGTGAGGACGAAATTCATGAATTCTGCACACTGAAATTCGGCGCAGACTTTCCGCAGTTCAAAAAGATTGATGTCAACGGAGACAGCGCTGATCCGCTGTTTGCCTGGCTGGCCACGGAAAAACCGTTTGAGAGCTTCGGCAAGGGGCTTAAGGTCGCTGCACTGAAAAAGTTTGCGGATATGAACAACAAAGCGTTTGGCGAGAAAGCATATATCAAATGGAACTTCACGAAGTTCCTCATTGACCGCGAAGGAAAGGTCATCGCGCGGTTCGAGCCCACAGTTGATATGAAAGAAGTCAGGGACGCAGTTGCGGCTGCCCTGTAAATAGTATAAGGAGTATATTAGTCATGAAGATTGCAGTCAGGTATTATACCAAAACCGGAAATACGAAAAGGCTGGCGGAAGCGGTTGCCGGAGCGGCAGGCGTTGAAGCGCTGCCCATAAGTACGCCTGTTGAAGAGCCTGTAGATATCCTGTTTCTCGGAAATTCCTATTATGCATTCAGCATCGACCCCGAAGTGCGGAACTTCATCCGGTCCCTGGACAGCAGCAAGGTGGGCCGTATCGTCAATTTCGGTTCTGCCGCCATGCTGAAGTCCACGTGGAAAAAAGTCAAAGCTGAAGCGGATAAGGCCGGAATCCCCATGGATGAGCGGGAATTCCACTGCAAGGGCGAATTCAAGGGCCTGCATAAAGGAAGGCCGAATGAAGAGGATCTGAAGGCAG
>CACZTA010000086.1 GCA_902783935.1 uncultured Lachnospiraceae bacterium
CCGAGCGGCGATTCGGAAACATAGACACCGTCTGCATAGATATTGAACTCCGTGCCGGGCACTGCGTACTGGAGATAGTACCGGCCCCCGAACTTATCCACCCAGGCGCCTTCCACATAAGGGTTCCGTGCGGGCTCTCCGGGCGGCAGTGAATTATTCTCCCCCACGCGTTCAAATCCGATCCGGTCCGGATGACCGCTGATCAGCTCCTTTGTCTCTCCGATCGGAAGCATCGACTCCGGATCCAGTTCACATCCCCAGATCGGGGTGACATCGGAACAGCCCCAGTAAAAATATACCCGTCCGTCATCATCGGCAAACAGGTTAGGATCCCAGAACGGAAACGTACCTTCGATCTTCTCATAGGGGCCGGCCAGGACATCCTTCGTGCGGAACCGGTCGCAGTTAACATCCCGGCTCGATGCGCAAAGATACACCCAGTCGCCGATCACGCGCACATCCGGCGCATAATCATACAGCGGCAGCTCGTCCGGGAGGCGGTGGTTTTCCCATGAGACCAGGTCATCGGAGGCCCACACGCCCAGCGTCATGGACGCGAAGATATAATAGCGGCCCTTAAACAGGATCATCGACGGGTCCGCCGCCTCGCGGCCGATCTTCATACGCCCGTTCGGATGCTTCTCATCATAAAACTGATAACGATAGTTGATATTGACCGGATTGCAAAAATACTTCATGGCTTTTCCCTTGACACAACAAATCTCTCATTTCGCGGAAAAAATGGTTTTCAAATACAACGGGGACGGCCGCGTATGTTACGGACCGTCCCCGTAAAGTAAGATAACTTCCGTCTTATTCGGCAGAACCGGCTTCCTCTGCGGCAGGTTCTTCAACCGCAGGCGCTGTTTCCGGTTCAACAGCAGATGCCTCATCCGCTTCCTGGCTTGTCCAGTTATCCTCAGGCGCCGTCTCTTCTGCTTCAGAAGTCTGCTCCGGTTCATTGCCCGGTTCTTCTTCCGGGAAAGCGCCGGCCGCGGGAGCAGCTGCCTCAGTTTCTGCCTCATCCCCGCTTCCCGCATCATCTGCGGTGTCCGCGGCGATCTCAGAGGTTTCCTCGGTTGTCGTTGTATTATTAAACACTGCGGAAGCATCCGCTTCCTCGGTCACGACATCCGGGGTTGCGATCGCGAATTCCGGCTCAGCCATTTCCGTTTCGGACGTGGGCTCTTCCTCTGTGTAGAAGTCTTCTTCCTCTTCTTCCTCTTCTTCCTCGACCGGGCCTTGCGAATCTATATTGAAGCAGGTATCGGTAAACGCCATGACCTGATGCAGATACGGTGTCAGGTCCATATCGAAATCCCGTTCCTCGCCGTGGACCTGCAGGATCAGGTCGCCGCCGCCGAGCTCCACCTTGACCATCCGGTATGCATCCCATGTTATCTCAAGAAGAGCAGTCTCTACGCTGCTCATGCCCGAGAGCGATGCATCTCTCTGCGTCAGGGGAAGGTCCTCTGAATAGATGCCGTATTTGAGCGTCGCGCCTTTGATGTACGGAAGATGAGTTCCCTGCGCTTTGATCTCAATAACCGGCAGCGGCGAGATAAGCCCGGCGTCGGAACGCTTCAGGTTAAGATACATGCCTGCGTCCAGTTTTATTTTGTCGATCTCACGGTTTCCGGTTTCCAGCCTGCCCAGGCTGATCCCGTCTCTCGTATAGTCGATCCTTCCTGCACCGTCAAACACGTTGTATTTGATCTTCCACTCCGGATCAAGGAACTGGTTGAGGTATTCCGGGTCTACCACGTAATTGTAGATCATGTAAAATTTCTTCTGAGCTTCATAGACCGGCGGATAAACAGTCTCAAGAGGCTTGACGCTCCTGAGGGAAGAATCGCCCGCCCGAGTGATCCTGAGCCAGGTCACCGCATCGATCTCACCGGTCGCGGGAAGTCCCGCACTCTCCTGAAAACGCTGCACCGATGCCGCCGTACCGCTTCCGTAAAGGCCGTCTACGCCTCCCTCCAGAAGCTGAAGATTTTCCAGCAACTGCTGGGCCTGGCTGACCAGATCGCCGTCGGAACCCTGCTTGAGGGTAGTCCAGTTGCTGACCGACGGAAGTTCACGCATCAGCCTGCCGTTCATGTCCGGGACCTTTACATCGATCTCATCCGTGGACAGGTAGCCGGTCTTGCCGCCGCCGTAAGTGATCATGACATAGGTGTCATCGATAATACCGAGTGCATCAAAAGAAGAGAGCGTCACTTCCTCGGAAGGCAGTGTCATCAGGACTCCGTCCGATTCAAACGTCTGGGGCTTGAAAGTATCTGCTTCCGTCACCGGCTCAGTCTCCTCCGAAACGGGCGCCTGAACCTGGTCTGCAGCTGTCTCGCCGGGCTGTGCCTGGCTTACTGCCTCTTCGTCGGGCTGTGCCTGGTCGATCGCGGTCTCATCAGGCTGCGCCTGATCGATCACTTCCTCGTCCGTCTGTGTCTGACCGGCTGCTGTCTCTTCGGGCTGTGTCTGGTCACCTGCTGTCTCTTCGGGCTGAGCCTGATCATCCGCAGTCCCCCCGGACTGCTCCTCATCAGCGTCTGCCGGCTGGACGGCCGCTTCCTGCTCGGGAGCCGCCTGCTCCTCCGACGAAAGGTCCGATGCCGACTGTCCCGACGACTGGCCTTCATCTCCCTCTTCCGGTTCTCCCGCATAAGCCTCAG
>CACZTA010000087.1 GCA_902783935.1 uncultured Lachnospiraceae bacterium
AACCACAGGGATAATGAGGACAAAACGGCCCTGCATCTGGCAGCGGCAAAAGGACATACAGAGGTTGCCAGGGCGCTTCTGGACGCGGGCGCAGACGTCGACGCAATCTGCGTCGGACATATGACACCGCTTATCTGGGCTGCCCAGGAAAACCATCCTGAGATGGTCGCCCTTCTCTTGGAAAGAGGGGCAAACCCGGATATTCAGCGGGACGGGGGAATGACCGCCCTGATGCATGTCTGGGCTTCCGGATCGCAGGAGGTGGCCCGTATTCTTCTTGAAGCCGGGGCAAATACTGAACTGACAAACAATGACGGACAGACGGCGCTGGACTGTGTACGCAAATGGGGGCCATCATGGTACGTTTCCGAGATCGAGAGCCTCTTTGCAAAGTACAGCGGTGATGAACAGGGTTAAAGAGCGGATCAGCGAATTGCGGAGTAAACCGGCAGATCCGGAGTAAGAAAAAGGAGGTCATCACAATGGGACTGTTTGACATATTCAGGAAAAATAAAGAGGTAAAAAAAGAAGAAGCAGTCAGAAAAGACGTCAGGGATATGAGCTGGCAGGAACTGCGCGCGGTAATCGGAGAGGTCAGTGATCAGAATACATTATTCGAGATAGCCGCAAAGGCACCGTCTGCTATGGATGATGATGTAAGATATGTGCTGCGCATAGCGATTCCGAAAATCAAGGACCCGGATCTGCTGAGAAAACTGGCGATGGCTCAAAAGGCATCTTTAGCCCGGTTTACAGTAAATACAGGAGTACTTCCGCAGGATGTTCTGGCGAGGGTATTGAAATTCGGTCCGGATGATTCCGTTATGCAGGATGCTGCGAAATATATTCGGGACGAAAAACTGATAGCAGACGTGCTGATCTGCCAGAGTCCTTTGCATGATGACACTTATGAATACACACCGATTGTAAAAACTCTGATTGAAAAAGTAAATAATATTAAACTCTTAAGGAAAATTGAACAGGAGGCCCAGAGCAGATGGGTGGCTTCTTTTGCAAGAAAAAAACTGCCTGATGAAAAAGAATATATTGAGATTCTGGTGCAAAACCGTGTAGACAAATTCACAGAGAACAATATCCGCGGAGCCGCTGCGGATGAACTTGCTTTTTCAAGAACTCCGGAAGCGGCGGAAGCGCTCCTCAATGCCATCCATAACGATCCGGCATGGAATGTCCGGGGCAGAGCTCTTACTGCACTTGGAAAGATTGCGTTATCAAAAGAAGTGCCGGTAGATGAGGATGTGTTTATTGATGCACTGAAAGATCCGGAAAAATATGTGAGCGAGTGTGCAATTGATGTGCTGGGGAAAATGAAATGCACAAAGGCCGTAGAGCCGCTTCTGGATTTTGTCCGGAACTATCAGGAAGGACAGGATTTCACCCTCGCGTCTGCGGCGATTAAGGCTCTTGGCGCGATTGGTGAAGATGCGGTGCCGGTACTCCTTCAGGAAGAGAAAAACGGGCCGGCAAACAGAGGCTTTGTATTGCGTGCATTGGCAGCGACAGGATTGCCTGCGGCATTTGATGCACTTAAAAACGGATTGGCAGACGCATCTCTTCCGGGGTATGAACATGAATACATTGCGAAGGGTCTTGAGAAGATCGGCACAGAAGAAGCGATTGCCTGCTTAAAAGACGCATTGGAAACGGCAGAAGATGACGGTCTGGTCAAGACAGTTGCCGGATGCCTTGAAAGGCTGAATGTTCCGGTCGACAGTCTGGAAGAGAAGAAAAAGGCAGCTGAAATAAAGAGCGCGAAAAAGCTTCTTGACGGCCTGAAAGCCATTCATCCCGGTATGAGTGAAGATGAGGCAGATGACCTGGTTGGTCCCGGAGTTTTTCAGATGGGTGCAAATGTGGTGCATAAAACAAAGTACGGTGAATTCCAGCTGTTAGTGGCCGGAGGCCGTGTGACAGGCGCAATGCAGATTGAGAGAGTGATCGCCAACATAGAAAAGTGGCTGGAAGAGCAGGGGTGATTACATGACGGCTGCAGCAGGGAGGAAACCATGGGCTTTTTTGATCGTTTCAGGAAGAAACAGAAGACCGGACGGCCGGAAGAGACGGCCGCCGGGCCGGCATCGGTAAAAGCAAAGCCGGCTGAAGCCGAACCGGTAGAACCGGATGCCGGGGATATCGGCGGCGAAAGCTTAAGCATCGGCATTTCCCCGGAGGAAGATTACATCCTGGCCGGGAGCTCAGGCCGCGCCTTCAGAAAATACATGCTGGACTGGAATTATACGGTCCGGGAATCATGAATCTGACGGACGGAGGGTGTGGATGCGTGTACGTCGCGCGGGCCCCGGGTATCAGCGGGAGGGAAGAAGCTCCCGCACGAATTCGTTGACGGGATTTGCCTGCACCTCAGGAGGCGTCCCGGTCTGGAGCACCCTTCCGGCGTCCATGACCAGCATCCGGTCGCCAAGGAGCATGGCTTCGCCGATATCGTGGGTGACGAAGACGATGGTGATGTTAAGCTCCCTGTGGAGACGGAGGATTTCCGACTGAAGGCTCCGGCGGGTGATCTCGTCGACGGCCCCGAAGGGCTCGTCCATAAGGAGGATGTCCGGACCTGCCGCGATCGCGCGGGCAATGCCGACCCTCTGGCGCTGGCCGCCGGAAAGCTCGTGGGGATAACGCAGGGCAATATCAGAATCAAGGCCGACTCTCTCAAGAAGGGAAGCGGCCTTTTCTT
>CACZTA010000088.1 GCA_902783935.1 uncultured Lachnospiraceae bacterium
ACGCCGGAGAAGCTGAAGGAAGCCATTCACATTGTCAATGAGAAGAGACGGGCGCTCGCCAGGGTCTATGAAGCGAGAAAGGCTGACTGCATCCCGATCAGCGGCAAAGACGCACTGCTCATGATGCAGATCGCATTCTTCGATGACCCGGTGCGCTGCACACAGATGGCGGACAAACTTGCCGACGAGCTCGAACAGAGAGTGAAGGACGGCGTGTCCGTATTCCCGGCCGGAACGAAGAGAATCCTCGTCACCGGCACACCGATGGCGATCCCGAACTGGAAGCTCCATCACATCATCGAGACCAGCGGCGCCGCCGTTGTCTGCGAAGAGACCTGCACGGGTACGAGATATTTCGAGAACCTCGTCGACGAGACGAAAGAGACGCTGGAAGACCAGTACAGGGCAATCGCGGAGCGCTACATGGGCATTAACTGCGCATGCTTCACCCCGAATTCAGGCCGCGTGGACGATATCCTGAGACTCGCGAAAGAATACAAAGTGGACGGCGTGATCGATGTCAACCTGAAGTTCTGCTGCCTGTATGATACGGAAGGATACACGGTCGAAAATGCACTGAAAGAGGCAGGCATCCCGGTGCTCGGTATCGAGACGGACTACACGGATGCGGACGCGGAACAGCTGAGAACGAGAATAGAAGCTTTTATCGAGATGCTCGGATAATGGATGAAAGAATACAGTACTATATTCTTTTTGCAAACTATACGCAGGGCCTTATCCTGAAGGACCTGCTGACGAAAGACGGGATACGGAGCCGGATTGCACCGGCTCCCCGTTCTATTCAGGGCGAACTGGGCTGCGGGATGTCGCTCCTCCTCGAGGCGGACGCGATCGATGCCGCCCGGGAATGCATCCGCAGAAATAACGCGGAATTCCATGACATTGTCCCCCTGCCGTACCAGTTCAATCCGCGGCGCAATAAATTCTGCTGAGAGGAACAGGAAAAGGAGACGGAAAACATGTATTATGTGGGAATAGACATCGGATCCACCTGTGCCAAGACAGCTGTTTTCAATGAGAAAAAAGAGGTTGTCATGACGGACCTCCAGGCGACGGGCTGGAGCAGCGTGGACACCGCGGAAGCGATCCGGGAGAAGCTGATTTCTGCGGGGATTGCGCCGGATGACTCTGTCTGCGTGGCGACCGGGTACGGCCGCGTGTCAGTCCCCTATGCAGACAAGATGATCACGGAAATCACCTGCCATGCGAAGGGAGCGGTGTGGCTCAACGGGACGGACAGCCTCACGGTGATCGATATCGGGGGACAGGATACAAAAATTATCTCCATTGAAAACCGGATGGTCCGCGATTTTGTCATGAACGACAAATGCTCGGCCGGGACCGGCAGGTTTCTCGAA
Organism: uncultured Lachnospiraceae bacterium; assembly: GCA_902783935.1. Classification (GTDB taxonomy): domain Bacteria; phylum Bacillota; class Clostridia; order Lachnospirales; family Lachnospiraceae; genus Chordicoccus. The sequence continues at coordinate 1,380 of CACZTA010000088.1, forward strand.
GTCATGGCCAATACCATGGCCCTCCGGCCCGATGAACTCTGTGAGCTTGCGAGGGCCGGGGGCGGGATTACCATCAGCTCCATGTGCACGGTTTTCGCGGAGTCCGAAGTCATCAGCCTCGTCGGGCGCGGGGAGAAGAAGGAAAATATAGCGTACGCCGTCGTGGAATCGATTGCGAACAAAGTGGTCTCCCAGTGCAGCCGCCTGACGATGGAGAGCGGGCCGGTCTGCCTGACAGGCGGGCTTTGTGAATGCGGATATGTCCGCGAGATCCTCGCTGAGAAGCTGCGGAAGGAAGTGCGGACGAGTCCTGAGAGCCGGTACGCCGGCGCGTTCGGGGCGGCGCTGTCAGCATTTTCCATAAAGAAATAAAATCGGATCCGGGAACGCTGCGGGCGGAACCCGGATCTTCTTTTTTCAGCTATCCCGCGGTGTGAGCCGCGTGGTAGAATAATTTCGGGAGTGGTCAGGTAACTGGTGTGCCTCCTGGTCTTCAAAACCAGTGTGGGGCGCGGTGCGTCCCGGGTGAGTTCGATTCCCACACACTCCCGCCAGAAATAAAAACGGATCCCGGCATCAGCTGGGAATTTGAAAGACGGGGGAGAAGAGATGGACCGACAGGCATTATACAGAATCATACCGAAAGTAGACCGCCTGCTGGATAATGAGACTGTTGCGGCCCTGACAGAGAAGTACGGAGCCCGTGCAGTTACGGAGGTTATTCGTGAGGAGACGGAACGCCTGCGTGATCTGATCCGGGATGCCGCCGACGATAAGGAGGCGGAACAGCAGGCGGAGCAGCAGGTCAGAAGGCTCCCGGAAAAGATCGAAGAAGAGGTTCACAAGCTGTTTACCCCGAAGATCAGGAAAGTCATCAATGCAACCGGAACAATTCTCCACACGAACCTCGGCCGGGCGCCGCTGTCGGAGGAACAGGCGCGGAAGATTGCGGAAACAGCCTCCTGTTATTCGTCGCTGGAGTATGACCTGGAGACAGGCGAACGCGGAGACCGGTGCGCTTCGGCAGAGGCGCTCTTCTGCCGCCTGACAGGCGCGGAAGCGGCCATGGCGGTCAATAATAACGCGGCCGCCCTCCTCCTGATCCTGAATACACTTGCAAAAGGCGGCGATGTGATTGTCTCCCGGGGGGAGCTTGTGGAGATAGGCGGGAAATTCAGAATCCCGGATGTGATGGAACAGAGCGGCGCGCGCCTCGCTGAAGTGGGAACCACCAACAAGACCCGCCTGCAGGATTACGAGCAGGCAGTGACCGGTGAGACGCGGGCGGTTCTCAAAGTTCATACGAGCAATTACCGCATTGTCGGATTTACGGAAAGCGTACCGGCGGAGACCCTGAAGGAGTTTACCGCTTCCGCGGGGCTGCCGCTTATATGGGACCTGGGGAGCGGCGTGATCATAGATCCGGAATGCTACGGGCTGGCACACGAACCGACTGTCCGGGAAGCCGTTTCCGCGGCGGATGTCATCTGCTTCAGCGGCGATAAGCTGTTCGGAGGGCCCCAGGCGGGGATCATCCTCGGGCGGAGAGAGCTTATCGGGAAAATGAAGAAAAATCCGCTCTCACGTGCGCTGCGGCCGGACAAATTTGTTATTGCGGCACTGGAGCTTGTGCTGATGGACTATCTGGATGTGGCCCACACGGCCGAAAAGATCCCTGTTATCAGGATGATCAGTGAGTCAGAGAAGTCTGTGCGCGCACGGGCGGAAATCCTATGTGCCATGATCCTCGAGCGCGCCCCGGAAGCGAGGGTGACCGTGGAGCCGTCCCATGCGCAGGCAGGCGGCGGGGCACTTCCGGGGGAGGAAATCCCAAGTGCGGCCGTCGTGATCAGGCCCGGAAAGCTGAGTGCGGCCGGACTCACATATGCGATGCGGCACATGCGTATCCCCGTCGTGGCACGCACGTCGGAAGACGCCGTATGGCTCGACGTGAGGACGATTGATCAGGAGGATTTCGGCCTCCTGGCGGAGATGCTCGGGGAGGTGCTTGCGTGAAGCATGTGATTATCGGGACGGCCGGGCATATCGATCACGGGAAAACGTCGCTCATCCGCGCCCTGACCGGCAGAAATACGGACCGGCTGGCCGAGGAACAGAAGAGGGGAATCACCATTGACCTCGGGTTTACC
>CACZTA010000089.1 GCA_902783935.1 uncultured Lachnospiraceae bacterium
AAGGTGACAGGCACCTTTATGGAGAGGTACCCTTATGAGATTGAAAGACGCGATCGGTACAATCAGGAAGAATAAAAAGAAGCGGGAACTGACCCCGCTTGTGACCGTCTGGACAGAGCAGGCGGACGACCGGACATCGATACCGCTTGCAGAGTATCCGCGGCCGCAGATGCAGCGCAGGGACTGGATCTGCCTGAACGGCTGGTGGGATTACGCCATCACCGGCAGAAAAGACAAATTCAGTGAACCGGACGGACGGATTCTGGTGCCGTTTTCGCCGGAGACCGCCCGCTCGGCCGTCAGGCGGACACTCATGCCCGGCGAAGCGCTGTGGTACAGGCGCGAAATTATCCTCCCGGAAATGCAGCCGGCGAACCGCCTGCTTCTTCATTTCGGCGCAGTCGACGAGCGCTGTACCGTGTGGTGCAACGGAGTGAAGCTCGGGCGCCACCGGGGCGGTTATCTGCCGTTTACATTTGACATTACGGAGCATGTCTCCGCAGGCAGAAACATACTTCTTGTCCGCGTGCTTGATGATACAGACAGGAGTGAAGCCTGCCGCGGCAAGCAGAAACTGAGTCCCGGCGGCATGTTCTACACGGCGCAGAGCGGAATCTGGCAGACCGTCTGGATGGAGTGGGTGCCGGAAGTTTTCATCCGGAAAATGCAGATCACACCGGACATCTCCCGCGGGGAGATCAGTGTCAGGATCCTTGCGGACCGGGCGGCTGACGGCTTTATTGAGATCGGATGTCCGGGGACATGGCCGGAAGAAAAGGAAATCCGGGCGGATACCGCGGACGGCTGCATTTCCGGGGGAAGACCTGCGCAGCGGGTGCGGTTCCGTGCGGCCGATTTCGATGAGGACGGCCGGGTCAGCTGCATTGCGCGCATACAGGCACCTGTTCTCTGGAGCCCGGAATCGCCGGTACTGTATCCGCTCAGGATCCGCCTCGGAGAGGACGAGGTGAGCAGCTACTTTGCGATGCGCAGCTTCGGAAAAGGGAAGGATGCAGCCGGGCGGCCGTGTCTCATGCTGAACGGGGAACCTTATTTCTTCAACGGAGTGCTGGACCAGGGCTACTGGCCGGAGAGCCTGATGACGGCGCCGTCGGATGAGGCGATGTGTTTTGATATCCGGCAGATGAAGAAGCTCGGATTCAACATGCTCCGGAAGCACGTAAAGGTGGAGCCGCTGCGGTGGTATTATCACTGCGACCGGATCGGGATGGCCGTGTGGCAGGACATGGTCTGCGGCGGAGGGGAGCTGAATTCGCTGCTCGTCACATACGCGCCGACCGTCGTGCCGCCGTTCGGCCGGCTGCTGTCTGATTGTCATTATCATCTGTTTTCAAGGGATGACGGCGGGGAGCGGGAGCGCTTTGAAGAACAGCTGACCGGTATGATTGATCTTCTTTACAATGTCCCCTGTATCAGCCTGTGGGTCATCTTCAATGAAGGGTGGGGACAGTTCGACGCGGCGCGGCTCACGGAGCTGGTGAGGCATGCGGATCCGACGAGGCTCATCGACCATGCGAGCGGCTGGTTTGATCAGGGAGCCGGGGATGTGCGCAGCATTCACAACTATTTCAGGACGCTTAAGGTTGAGGAAGACCCTTACGGGCGGCCTTGTGTGCTGTCGGAATACGGAGGGGCGGCGTGCTGCATTCCCGGGCATTATTCGGCGGAGAGCACTTACGGGTACCATAATGAAGAGCCGGAGACTTTCGCGGAAAAATTCCGGTCGCAGATGGAGGAAATCCGGCGGCTGGGCGCGGAGGGGCTGGCGGCGGCGGTGTATACCCAGGTGTCCGATATCGAAGAGGAGGTCAACGGGCTGCTGACGTACGACCGGAAAGTGAATAAAGGGTGACAGGTACTTTTGAGGCCGGGTGACAGGCACTTTTGCCAAAAAGTGCCTGTCACCCGCGAAAAAAGTACCTGTCACTTTTTTTGTCGCTTTTGCAGCGACCTTTTCGCGTTCTTCCCCTGCTATCCTTGTCTCATAAAAAGACAGGGAGGTAAAAACCATGAGAAAGGGACTGACAGAACTGGTAATGATCCTCGACAGAAGCGGCTCCATGGGAGGCCTTGAGGAGGACACGATCGGCGGTTTCAACAGCATGATCGAAAAGCAGAAGAGGGAAGAGGGCGAAGCGCTTGTCTCCGTCATCCTGTTCGATGACCGGACGGAGGTGCTCTGCGACCGGGAAGACATCCGGAAGGTCCGGCCGATGACCGGAAAGCAGTATTACGTGCGCGGGTGTACGGCGCTGCTGGATGCGGTCGGCGGGGCGATCCGCCATATCGGAAATGTGCACAGGTATATCCGCCCGGAGGATGTGCCGGAGAAGACGATCTTCGTCATCACGACAGACGGCATGGAAAATGCAAGCCGCCGCTACACCTATGACCGGGTCCGCTGCATGATCGAAAAGCAGAAGGAATGTTATCACTGGGAATTCATGTTCCTCGGGGCCAACATAGATGCCGTCAGGGAGGCCGGCCGCTTCGGCATCAGCCCGAGCCGCGCCGCGAGATATGAGCATGACAGCGAGGGTACGAGGCTGAATTTTGAGGTCGTGTCGCACGTGGTCGGCCGTGCGAGGAGAACGGAGTCGGTCAGGGAGATGACGGCCATGTTCGATGATGAGGAAATGATGGCGCCGGTCCGCCGGGATTACGCGGCGCGCCACAGAGATTAAGGGAGCGGCTGTCTGTCTGCCCGCTTTGCTCTTTATATGGTGTGTGATATAATGCACACCATATAATTAATGTAAGGGGGCAAAATATGGATATTCAATATTTACTGTTTCTGCAGGGCCTGCGGGAAGCGACCGGCGGCACCTTCAATGAATTCTTCAACGCAATCTCCAAGATCGCCGTTGATGTCATGCCGTTTCTGACGCTCTATGTATTCTGGTGCCTGAACAAAAAATGGGGCTACCGCTATATAGCCACACTCCGCACCGGAGAGGTTATAAACGGAATCATCAAGCTGACCGTCTGCGCATACAGGCCGTGGATCCGCTCCGC
>CACZTA010000090.1 GCA_902783935.1 uncultured Lachnospiraceae bacterium
CCGGAAGCGGGCCGGCAGGGAGATCCATTCTCCCTGCCGACTCGCTCTTGTTTTGCACGCGCGCAGGGGTTATAATATCGTGGTGTATGTATATTTACAGCGGATACAGGTGTGACCGGCCCGGTCTGTATCTGTCCGCTTATGATAAGAGAACAGGCAGGAGACTCTCTATGAGTATTTGGACAAAACTATTCGGAACTCACAGTGATCATGAACTGAAGAGGATCAATCCTGTGGTGGACCGGATCGAATCGCTCAGACCGCAGATGATGGAGATGAGCGATGAAGCACTTCGGGCAAAGACCGATGAATTCAAGGACAGGCTGAAAGCCGGTGAAACGATGGACGATATTCTCCCGGAGGCATTTGCCGTCAACAGGGAGGCTGCCCGCCGCGTGCTGGGTATGGAGCACTTCCGCGTCCAGCTGATCGGCGGCGTGATCCTGCACCAGGGAAGAATCGCCGAGATGAGAACCGGTGAAGGAAAGACGCTGGTCTGTACGCTTCCCGCATATCTGAATGCCCTCGAAGGACGGGGCGTCTGCGTCGTCACCGTCAACGATTATCTGGCCAACCGCGACGCGAACTGGATGGGGGCCGTTCACCGGTTCCTGGGACTGACGGTCGGATGCGTCCTCCAGGACATGAAGCCGGAAGAGCGCAGGCAGCAGTACAACTGTGATATTACCTATATTACGAATAATGAGCTCGGATTCGATTATCTGCGTGACAATATGGTGCTCTACAAGGAGCAGCTGGTCCAGCGCGGATTACATTACTGCATTATCGACGAGGTGGACTCGGTTCTGATCGACGAAGCCAGGACGCCGCTGATTATTTCCGGACAGAGCGGGAAATCCACGAAGATCTATGAGGTCTGCGACATTCTCGCAAAGCAGCTCGAAAGGGGCGAAGCCTCCGGAGAGATGACGAAGATGACGGCGATCATGGGCGAGGAGATTATCGAGACAGGTGATTTTATCGTCAATGAGAAGGACAAGATTGTGACCCTGACGGAACAGGGCGTAAAGAAAACGGAAGAGTATTTCCATATCGACAACCTGTCCGATGCGGACAACCTGGAGATCCAGCACACGGTGGATCTGGCGCTCCGCGCAAACTATCTGATGCATAAGGACCAGGACTATGTCGTCAAGGACGACCAGATCCTGATCGTGGATGATTTTACGGGCCGTATCATGCCGGGCAGACGGTATTCGGACGGGCTTCACCAGGCGATTGAAGCGAAGGAACACGTCAAGGTCAAGCAGGAGTCGAGGACGCTTGCGACCATTACATTCCAGAATTTCTTCAATAAATTTGACAAGAAGTGCGGCATGACCGGTACCGCCCTGACAGAAGAGCAGGAATTCCGTGACATCTACGGGATGGACGTAGTCGCAATCCCCACGAATGTGCCGATCGCCCGCAAGGATCTGGATGACGCGGTCTTCAAGACCAAGAAGGAGAAATATCAGGCGGTTGTCGAAGCGGTGAAGGAAGCCCATGCCAAGGGGCAGCCGGTCCTCGTCGGCACGATCACGATTGATGTTTCCGAGCTCGTTTCCAAGCTCCTGAAGCGCGAAGGCATTCCGCATAACGTACTGAACGCCAAGTTCCATGAACTGGAAGCGGAAATCGTCGCACAGGCCGGACAGCACGGCGCCGTGACGATCGCCACGAACATGGCAGGCCGTGGTACCGATATCAAACTCGACGAAGAGGCGAAAGCTGCCGGCGGCCTGAAGATCGTGGGTACGGAGCGGCATGAGTCGAGACGTATCGACAACCAGCTGCGCGGCCGTTCCGGACGTCAGGGAGACCCGGGTGAGTCGAGATTCTACATCTCGCTCGAGGATGACCTGATGCGCCTGTTCGGGTCGGAAAGACTGATCAAAACATTCGAAGCGCTCGGAGTGCCCGAGGGTGAGCAGATCGAACATAAGATGCTCAGCTCGGCCATCGAAAAAGCGCAGGAGAAGATAGAAGGCAACAACTTCAGCATCAGAAAGAACCTGCTGGAATACGACCAGGTCAATAATGACCAGCGTGAGATTATCTATGAGCAGCGCAGGCGGGTGCTTGACGGCGAAAACATGCGCGATGTGATCATCGGCATGATGGAAGCGGTCGTCGCCCGCTCGGTAGATACCACGATCGGTGAAGACCAGGATCCCGGAGATTATGACCTCCTGTCCCTGAACCAGGTACTTCTGCCGATTATCCCCATCAAACCGGTGACGCCGGAAGATGCAGCGGGGAAAAGCCGGAATAAACTGAAGGAGTGGCTGAAGGAAGAGGCGGCCGCACATTACCGCAAGAAAGAAGCGGAAATGGAAGAGGCCTTCCCGGGAGAAGACCGCATGCGTGAACTGGAGCGCGTCGTTCTCCTGAAAGTTATTGATGCCAGATGGATGAACCATATCGATGATATGGAGCAGCTGCGCCAGGGCATCGGGCTGATGGCGTTCGCCCAGCACGATCCGAAAGTGGAATACCGCATGTACGGCTTCCAGATGTTCGAGGAAATGACGAACATGATCCAGGAGGAGACGGTCAGGGTCCTCAGCCATGTGCGCCTGCAGCAGAAGGTGGAGAGAGAGCCGGCAGCAAAAGTCACGGGAACGAACAAGGACGACTCTGCGGGACCGAAGAAGCCGAAACAGCGCACCCGCAAGAAGATCTATCCGAACGATATGTGTCCGTGCGGCAGCGGCAAAAAATACAAAAATTGCCACGGCCGTCCCGGACAGCCCCCGCTTGACTGACAGTAAAGGAAAATGGTACACTCATATACGGTGGATCCGGGAAATGTGATCCGCCGGAGGTTAGAGAACAGGGAGGAGAACAAAAAAGCTATGGCTGAACTGGAAACGATGGATGATTTCACGAAAGAAATCGATAATTCTATGCGCACCCTTTCCAAGGGCGATCTTGTTGACTGCACCGTGACAGGCGTCTCGGAGACGGAAGTAACGGTTGATCTGCAGTACTTCGCGCCGGGCATCATCCGCGCGCTGGATTATTCGGGAGACCCGGGCTTCTCAATCAAGAACGATGTCAAGGTCGGTGATGAGATCAAAGCGGTCGTCCTTCGTCCGGATGACGGACGCGGAAATGTTCTTCTTTCCCGCCGCGAGGCCCAGGAGAAGCTTGCCTGGGAAGAATTTGCAGAAATGCTTGAAAACAAGACGGAGACCGAGGTCAAGGTCGTGGAAGCAGTCAAGGGCGGCGTCGTCGCTTACCTGAACCATGTGCGCGCATTTATCCCTGCCTCCCACCTTGCTCTTGATTATGTTGAAGATCTCACCACCTTCAAGGGAAAGACGGTTCCGGTCCGCGTGATTACGGCAGATGCGGATAAGAAGCGCCTGGTCCTTTCTTCCCGCGAAGTTCTGAAAGCCAGAAGAGATGCGGAGAAGGCGGAGATGGTTTCCAATATTAAACCGGGTCTTGTTACGGAAGGGACCGTCCAGTCCCTGCAGTCCTACGGCGCGTTTGTTTCACTCGGCGCCGGCGTGGACGGCCTGGTGCACATTTCACAGATCTCGAACACAAAGAGACTGAAGCATCCGAGTGAAGAACTCGAAGTCGGCCAGAAGGTCAAGGTGAAAGTCACCGCCGTCAAAGACGGAAAGATCTCTCTGTCCATGAAAGCGCTCGATGATACTGCACCGAAGCCGGTAGAAGAGGAGCGTGTGACGCTTCCGAAGAGTGAAGAGCTGACAACCAATCTCGGTTCGCTCCTCAAGGGCATCAAGCTCGACTGAGGCGAAGGAGTCATGCCTCCGGCAGAGCCGGACTTGCAACAGGGGGAATCCGCGCGGATTTCCCCTGTTTCATTTTTCCCCGTTGATGCAATGCGGGGGAAAGTGTGATATAGTACACAATAACAGGGTTTGATCTCTGACAGGGGATAAGAACCTGCGATTTTAATATGAAGGATCATTCAGGCTGATGGGAGAAAGGAAACCGGGCGGAAAAATAACACTGCTGAGCGTTGTGGCGATTCAGGCCGCCGTCATCGTGTACACAGGAGGGTCGATCTGCGGAAAGATGGCCGGCAGCTGTAAAGGATCGGTCACGATATTCGGCCGTGTGATCAGGGCGCTGAGCTGGCAGGGCTATTTCTGGCTCTTCATGGAACTCGTCTGCCTCGGTTCTTACGCACTGATCTGGCAGCAGATTATCAAGCGGTTTGACCTGTCTGTTGTTTATGCAAACCGGGCATTTGCGGTATGCTGGTCATTTCTCTGGGGCGTACTGCTTTTCGGAGAAAAAGTGAAACCGCTGAACATCGTCGGCATAGCAATCGTACTGGCAGGGATTTTACTGGTGAATCAGGATGCAGACAGGGTTTAATCCATGGGTGTTTCTCTTTGCCGCTTCAGCTACGGTGGCAGCGTTTTCCCAGATGCTGCTGAAGAAAAGCGCGACAGAGAAGCATGGCAGTTTTATAAAAGAATATCTGAACTGGAAGGTCATTTTCGGATACGGACTGATGTTCGCCGGGATGATGCTGACGGTATACGGCTACAGTAAGGGCGTGGAAGTGAAAAGCGGTTCTGTCATGGAGACCATCGGCAATGTCTGGGTCGTCTTCCTGTCCTGGCTGTTTTTCAGGGAGCCGGTTACGAAAAAAAAGGTCCTTGGAAATATACTGATCATTTCGGGAATTATTATCTTTAATCTGGCGTAACGGCGCAGCGGGAAACGCGGCCGGTTTCATTACGAAAGATCGGAGGAGAAAAGATGTCGGTGACAGACGATCTGAAGCATGCGCTGGACGATGTATGCGACGCGGTAGACGATGCTGTTAAGAGCAACAATTATACGGGACTCGGCAGCACGGTCAGCGGGATTGTGACAAATGCAACAGACGCGGTGAGAAAAGCAGCCGGAGGACGGGCAGCACCGAAACGGCATCCTTCTGAGGACGGGCGGCCTCCGCAGGAAGTGCATCCGGAGCGGTATTTTGCAAATCCGGAGAGCGAGCAGGGACCGAAGATCGTCGCCGTGATCGGCGGTGCGCTGGCAATTGTTTTCGGCGCCCTCACGCTGCTGATGGCGCTCGGCTCTTTCATTATGAACGGATTCGGGGCGCCGCTCGCGGTGCTGATGGGCATTATCACCGCGATGGGAATCGCGATGGGCCTTTTCGGACACAGAGCAGCGAGGAAGCGGGAGCGGTTTAAGTCTTACCGCAAGCTGATCCTTCCGAAGCTTTACGCCGACGTAAAGGATCTTTCGGAGCAGACCGGCAGGAGCGAAAAGGAAGTCGTCTCGGACCTGACGGAATACACCCGGAACGGGATGATTAAGCAGGGACATTTCGATACGCAGAAGACGACCTTTATCGCCTCGGACGAACTTTATAATGAATATCAGGATACGGTCCTCCGCGCACAGAAGCGGCAGCAGATGCTGGACGCGCAGAAAAAGCAGGAAGAGACGGTCTCTCCGGAGGTGCGTGAGATTCTCTCAAAAGGGAATGCTTACATTGCAGCAATCCGAAAGGCTAACGACGAGATAGAAGATCAGGAAATCAGCGACAAGCTCGATAAGATGGAGCAGATCGTCCGGAGGATTTTCGACGAAGTGAGGCAGCGCCCGGAACTGGCAAAAAACCTGAATATGTTCATGAACTATTATCTGCCTACGACGACCAAGCTCATGGACGCCTATGTCGAAATGGACAGGCAGCCCGTACAGGGTGAAAATATCGCAAAGGCAAAGAAAGAAATATCCGGATCTTTAAGTACGATCAATGACGCGTTTGAAAAACTCCTGGACAGCTTTTTCCGCGATCAGGCGATGGATGTCAGCTCTGATATCAACGTCATGAAGATGATGATGAAGCAGGAAGGCCTGACGGAAGATGACCTGACGGCGATGCGCCGCAGGCAGGATGCGCAGATGTACGGCGGGACAGCCGCACAGGGCCAGGTACAGGTGCAGGGACAGGGACAGGCCCAGGCGCAGCAGATGAAGAAATAACGGCTATTGACGTAAAGAAGGAGTTGCGTTTACTATAATCAACGTATTTTAACGGAGGTGGGATGATGGAAGAACTTCAGGGCACAGCTGCACAGGAGATGAATGCGGCACAGACGGCGGGAGCGGCCGCCCAGACTGCGGGCGTGCAGGCGGCGGATCCGATCGCTTCGACCGGGACCTTTACCGAGGAAGAGAAATCGCAGATCAGGGAGTATGCCGATACCATTAATATCAGGGATACCAAGACGATTATCGAATACGGCAGCGGCGTGCAGAAGCAGATGGCTGATTTTTCGGAAACCGTCCTTCAGAATGTCAGGACGCATGATCTCGGGGAAGTCGGTTCCATGCTGACGGGCGTGATTTCAGACCTCAAGAGCTTTGATCCGAATACGGAAGAGGAAAAAGGCGGTCTGTTCGGCCTTTTCAAAAAGCCCGGCAAGAAGATTTCCGAAATAAAGAGCGAATACGACAAGGCGTCCACCAATGTGGACAAGGTTGCCCAGGCTCTGCAGCAGCATCAGATCACCCTGCTGAAGGATGTGGATATGCTGGATCAGATGTACGCATCCAATCTGGAGTATTATAAGAACCTCTCCATGTATATCGCGGCAGGCAAGACGAAGATCGCACAGGCGAGGAACGTCGATCTCCCGGCCATGAAGGCCAAAGCGGAAGCATCCGGGCTTTCCGAAGATGCGGAAGCAGCCAAGGATTTTGAAGACCAGATCAACCGGTTTGAGAAGAAGATCCATGACCTGGAGCTCACAAGGATGGTCGCGCTGCAGACGGCTCCGCAGATCCGGATGATCCAGAGCAACGACACGACGATGGTGGAAAAGATTCAGTCCACGCTTGTCAATACGATTCCGCTCTGGAAGAACCAGATGGTGCTGGCGCTCGGCCTCGAGGATTCAACGAAGGCGGCGAAGGCTGAGAGCGAAGTCACGGAGATGACCAACAAACTGCTGCTGTCCAATGCCGAAAAGCTGAAGCAGACGACGATCGCTACCGCGAAGGCCTCCGAGAGAGGGATCGTGGATATGGAGACCCTCAAGAAGACGAACGCGTCCCTGATCGAGACGCTGGATGAAGTCGCAAAGATCCAGACCGAAGGACGCGCGGCGCGCGCAAGGGCGGAAGTCGATCTCAGGAATATGGAAGATGAGCTGAAGCGCAAGCTTCTCAATATGCAGTCTGATACCGCAAGTGAAGCGGAGAAGCCCGCGGCGCCCGAAATAACCCCGGTGATTGACCTGAATGCCGCACCGGACAAAGCCCCGTGGGAGAAATAAACAAAGGAGACACCACTCGCATTATGAAAAAGGAACTTGAGAAAAAGTATGACCCGAAAGGGCTGGAAGACCGCCTGTACAGAAAATGGCTTGACGGAGGTTATTTTCATGCGGAAGTAAATCCGGACAAAAAGCCGTTTACAATCGTGATGCCGCCGCCGAATATTACCGGGCAGCTGCATATGGGTCATGCTCTTGACAATACACTTCAGGATATCCTGATCCGCTGGAAGCGAATGCAGGGCTTTGAGGCCCTCTGGCAGCCGGGCACGGATCATGCCGCGATTGCGACGGAAGTCCGGGTTATCGCGTCCCTGAAGGAAAAAGGCATTGAAAAAGAGGATCTCACGAGAGAAGAATTCCTGAAATACTGCTGGGAATGGCGTGAGGATTACGGCAGCAGGATCGTCAGCCAGCTGCATAAGCTCGGCTCTTCCGCCGACTGGGCCAGGGAACGCTTCACGATGGACGAGGGATGCTCGAACGCCGTCATGGAAGTATTCCTGAAGCTCTACGAGAAAGGCTATATCTATAAGGGTTCCCGGATCGGAAACTGGTGCACGACATGCAAGACCTCCATCTCGGACGCGGAAGTTGTCCATGAGGAGCAGGAAGGATTCTTCTGGCACATCAATTATCCGATCGTCGGGGAAGAAGGCCGCTTCGTTGAAATCGCGACGACCCGTCCGGAAACGCTTCTCGGGGATACTGCCGTTGCAGTCAACCCGGAAGATGAGCGCTATGCGGATCTCGTCGGAAAAATGCTTGATCTGCCGCTGACAGACCGGCAGATCCCGGTGATCGCGGACAGTTATGTCGACATGGAATTCGGGACGGGGTGCGTCAAGATCACCCCGGGCCACGACCCGAACGACTTTGAAGTGGGCCGCCGCCACAGCCTGCCGGAGATCAATATTCTCAATGACGACGGCACCATGAACGAACTGTGCGGGCCCTATGCCGGCATGGACCGCTATGAAGCCAGAAAACAGATGGTCAGCGACCTGGAGAAGGCCGGACTTCTTGTAAAGGTTGTCCCCCACACGCATTCTGTCGGCACGCATGACCGCTGCGGCACGACTGTGGAACCGATGATCAAGCAGCAGTGGTTCGTCCGTATGGATGAGCTCGTCAAGCCTGCAATTGAAGCGGTGAAGAACGGCGAACTGACATTTGTGCCGGAACGCTATACGAAAATTTACCTGAACTGGCTTGAGAACCTGCATGACTGGTGCATTTCCCGCCAGCTCTACTGGGGACACCGGATTCCCGCATATACCTGCCGCTCATGCGGAAAGCTGATTGTGGCGAAGACGATGCCGGATGTCTGCCCGGACTGCGGGGGCCATGATTTTGAGCAGGATCCCGATACGCTGGATACCTGGTTCTCGTCAGCGCTCTGGCCGTTTTCCACGCTCGGATGGCCGGAAAAGACGCCGGAACTTGATTACTTCTATCCCACGGACGTGCTGGTGACGGGCTATGACATCATTCTCTTCTGGGTTATCCGCATGGTCTTCTCCGGCTATGAGCAGACCGGGAAATCCCCGTTCCATCACGTACTGATCCACGGCCTCGTCAGAGACTCGCAGGGCAGGAAGATGAGCAAGTCTCTCGGGAACGGCATCGACCCGATCGAGGTGATCGACAAGTACGGCGCGGATGCTCTCCGCCTGACGCTTGTTACGGGAAATGCACCCGGCAACGACATGCGCTTCTACTGGGAACAGGTGGAGGCGAGCCGGAATTTCGCCAACAAGATCTGGAATGCAAGCAGGTTTATCATGATGAATCTGCCGGACGGCGAACTGGAGACTCCTGCACCGGAGGACTATACGCCTGCCGACCGGTGGATTCTCTCGAGAATGAATACCGTGATCCGCGAAGTGACGGAAAATATGGACCGCTATGAGCTCGGCATCGCCGTCCAGAAAGTCCATGATTTCCTCTGGGATGAGTTCTGCGACTGGTATATCGAGATGGTGAAGCTCCGTTTCTGCGATGAGACGGAAAGCGGCCGGAAGGCGAGAAATGCTTCCCTCTGCACGCTGAAGAAAGTGCTCGGCGACTCAATGAAGCTCCTGCATCCCTATATGCCGTTCGTCACGGAAGAGATTTACTGCACGCTGTACCCGGAAGCGGAAACCATCATGACTTCCGCATGGCCTGTTTATGATGAGGCGCTGAATTTCCCGGAGGATGAAACGATGATCGTTTCCTTCCAGGAGCTGGTGAAAGGCATCCGGAATCTGCGCATGCAGCTGAATGTGCCTGCAAAGACAAAGACGGACATGTTTATCGTGGGCAGGGACGCCGCCTCGACGGAAATGTTCCGGAAGCTTCAGGCTTCTCTCGGAGATATGAACCGGATGGTCTTTGCAAAGACGATTACCGTCCAGGAAGGCAGAGAGGGAATCGATGAGAACGCTGTTTCTGTCGTGAGTGCCAGGGCAACCGCCTTCATTCCATCGACCGAACAGCTCGTCGACCGTGAAAAGGAAGCCGCAAAGCTCCGCGCCGAAGGGGAGCGGCTTGACCGCGAGATCGCAAGGGCTGAGGGCATGCTGAACAATCCCGGATTCATCAGCAGGGCGCCGGCAGCCAAGGTGGAAGAAGAAAAAGCAAAGCTCCAGAAGTATAAGGCGATGAAGGAGCAGGTCATGGAACAGCTCGCCAGGTTCTAAAAAGAATGCTGAAACGATTTTTTTCCGCAGAAGGACATGGAAAACAGGCGCATCCCTGCCGGGATGCGCGGCAATCAGCGGCAGCGGCATGGTGCAACCGCTTTGCGCTGCCGCTGCATATTGTGTGCTGTTTTATCGGTTACTTTCTCATTGAAGCGATGTCACGCCGCTCTTTTGCTGCGGCATGGCAGTTTCTTGATGAGCGGACGAAAGTCTATCTCTATAATGTTTTGCTGATTTTTGTGTCGACACTGCCCGCATTCCTCATCAGGAGGCGGGCATTCTGTCGTACTCTGACGGCCTTTCTCTGGCTGCTTCTGGGAGCCGTGAACGGCCTGGTCCTGTCAAAACGGGTCACGCCGCTCACAGGCCCCGACTTCCTGATGCTGGATGACGCACTGCGTGTCGCGGGGAAATATTTCAGTTCATTCGGCGTGGTCATCATCATTGTCCTCCTGGCTGCATCTGCGGCAGGTCTCATCTTATGGTTTTTTATTTCGCCGAGATTCAGGGGGAAACTCCGCCTGAAGATCTGGATCCCTGTTATGGCGGGAGCGGTGTTCGGCCTCTGGGGGCTGACGGCGCTGATGATTAATGCGAAGCTGCTTTCATCTTATTTCGGCAATATTGCCTATGCCTATCAGGACTACGGGTTCCCATACAGTCTTGCGGTTACGGTATTTGATACCGGGATTTCGGAACCGAACCATTATTCCGAGAAGCAGGTGGCCGATATTCTGAGAAGTGAGGGAGAACTGCCGGAAAACGTGCCGGATGAGGATATGCCGAATATCGTCATCGTCCAGCTCGAGACCTTTTTTGATGTAACCCGGATGAAACGCCTGAAATTCAGTGAAGACCCGCTGCCGAACTGGCACCGGCTGACTGAAGAATATTCAAGCGGTTATTATACGGTTCCCACAGTCGGTGCCGGGACCGTAAATACGGAGTTTGAGACTCTGACCGGCATGAGTCTCCGCTTTTTCGGAGCCGGTGAATATCCTTACAAAGGGATCCTGCGGAAGGAGACCTGTGAGAGCCTGCCTTATGTCCTCTCAGGCCTGGGGTATACATCCCATGCCGTCCATAATAATGAGGCGGGTTTTTACGGCAGGAATAATGTATATTCCTATCTCGGGTTCCATTCCTTCACGCCGGCGGAATATATGGACACCCAGAATGATGTGAATGAAAGCGGCTGGATGCGGGATGAAAACCTGATCGGTCCGATAGGGGATGCGCTTGACGCGACAGAAAACAGGGATTTTGTCTTTGCCGTCTCAGTACAGCCCCACGGTGCGTATCCGGAGGAGCGCGTCCTGGCGGATCCTGCCATCACGGTGAAGGGCGCCGGAAGCGAAGAGAAAAACTGCCAGTGGGAGTATTACACGAATCAGCTGTATGAGGAGGATCAGTTCGTAGCGGATCTGATCGCTTATCTGGAGAGCCGGGATGAGCCGACGGTCTGCCTGTTCTACGGCGATCATCTTCCGACGATGGGACTGAGCGACCGGGACCTGAAGAAAGGGTCGGTTTTCCAGACAAATTATCTTCTCTGGAGCAGTTTTGATCTCGAGCGGAGACAGAAGACCGTGACTGCCTATCAGGCAGTGAGTGAACTGCTCGACCGGCTTGACTGCCACGAGGGCACCATGTTCCGGTATCATCAGGCCTG
This sequence comes from uncultured Lachnospiraceae bacterium, assembly GCA_902783935.1. Classification (GTDB taxonomy): domain Bacteria; phylum Bacillota; class Clostridia; order Lachnospirales; family Lachnospiraceae; genus Chordicoccus. Next base: position 11,652 of record CACZTA010000090.1, read on the forward strand.
CCGGTACAAATCCACCTATCTGTACGACATGCAAGTGCTTCAGTATGACATGCTGTACGGGGAAAAATACGTCTACGGAACGACGAATCCATTCTCAAAGACGGTACTGGCGCTTGGCGTCAAGCCGGTCCGGGTTGACAGGATCCAGAAGATGTCCTCAGACGGTGCCTATTATATTTACGGCCAGAATTTCACGCAGAGCTGTCAGTTCCAGGTGAATAATGAGCTGTCGGAGACTACGTTCCTGAACAGCGGGCTGCTTCTCGTGCGGGACGTGCAGCTTGAAAAAGGCGACTGGGTCAATGTTGCCGTACGCAGCAATTCAAAAGCGCACCAGATTCTGAGCACTACAAATACGCTGGTATACGGCGCCGGACGTCTCGTCGACAATGATCCCTGAACGGACATGAATCGCATGATTGATTTTTCTGCGTGCTTCCGTTATGATGGACGTACGCGTTTGTAAAACGGTCAGCTTCGCTTTCCGGAGGCATTCTTTCCGGGGAAGCGGCGGTTAAGGAGCGGATATATGATCAACTATGAAGAAGAACTGAAGAAGTTCAAACCGAGCCTCGATGTCGATGAGGCGGAGGGGGCGATTTACTCGCGGGATCTGACAGATGTAATCGATATACTGAAAGAGATGCTGAAGGAAACATCAGGCAGCGAGAAGGGCCGATAACGTTATGAGATGTATGAACTGCGGCGCGGAGCTCACTGATTCGGCGTACTGTCCGAAGTGCGGCTGTGATGTCTCCGTCCAGAAGCAGGCGATCGTCCTGTCCGGGCTCTATTATAACCAGGGACTTGAGAAAGCCCAGGTCCGGGACCTGAGCGGTGCGATCGACCAGCTGAAGAGAAGCCTGAAATTTAATAAGCTGAATGTGCCGGCAAGAAATCTCCTCGGATTAGTATATTTTGAAACAGGGGAAGTCGTGTCGGCTCTTTCCGAATGGGTTATTTCAAAGAATATCCAGCCGGAGAACAACATTGCCGCAGACTATATCAGAAATCTGCAGCAGGATGCAAACCGCCTGGATATCATTAACCAGACGATCAAGAAATACAATATCGCCCTCGAAAACTGCCTTGAGGGCAATGAGGACGTCTCCCTGATCCAGCTGAAAAAGATTCTCGCCCAGAATCCGAAGCTGATCAAGGGGTATCATCTGCTTGCGCTTCTGTATATTCATAAGCGCGAATATGAGAAAGCGCGCAGGCTCCTGAAAAAGGCGATCCGGATTGACAAGACCAATACAACGACCCTAAGATTCCTGAGAGAGGTGGATGAGCAGACCGGGACGGCGACGTCCCTCGAGTCCCATTTTTCGCTGTGGGGCGGAAAACGTGCCCGTGAAGAAGCTCCTGCGGAAGAACCCGAGCGCGCCCCGTCCACATCGGCACTATATCATGCCGGAAGCGGCGGAAGGGGGTTCCCGTTCCTGAATGTCCTGATGGGTGCCGTGATCGGTGCGGCGGCGATCTGGTTCATGTTTATTCCGGCTTATACGAGGAGCATTAACCGGGCCGCCAATGAGAAGATCACCAAGTATTCCTCGGATATGGCGGTTTATTCGGCGCAGATCCAGACGATGAATGACCAGATCCGGGCTTCCCAGGACACGGTCAATACGGCGAAGGATAAGATCGATGCGGCAAACGCAAAGTCTGTAAGCTATGACAATCTGATAAAGGCGCAGAATGCCTATAACAACGGTTCGTTTGAAGCGTCGGCTACAGCGATCGCGGATATTGATTCCTCAAAGCTTTCGGTTGAGGCGAAGGCGGTTTATGACAGCCTGTCGCTCCAGCTCCAGAATTTCCTGCTCGCTGCCTATAAGAAGATCGGGCTTGAGGCATTTGGTGCCGCCGATTACGCGAAGGCGATCGAGAAGCTGTCCGCGGCGAGAGCTATTGATGCGACAGACTACGATATCCTGAATTATCTTGCACATTCGTACCGCCTGACCGAGGACACGAAGCATGCGGATGAAGTGTTCCTGCAGATTGTGGCGACATTCCCTGACACGCAGAAAGCTGAAAATGCGATGCAGTATCTTTCGGATTCGGCGAAAGAGAGCCTCTCTGCCGTGAAAGCGGAAGCGACGGACGGCACGGCGGCCGCTGCGGAGACCGCTGCCCAGATTCAGCAGGATGAGGCTGCGGGGCAGGGTGAAGAGGCACAGCCGGAAGAGCAGCAGGCGGACGACGGCGCCGGAGATGAGAACGAAGGCGGCGAAGAAAACTACGACGAAGAAAACTACGACGAGAACTACGACGAAGAGTATTACAACGAAGAAACCGATTACGACGAAGAATATTATAATGAAGGAACCTACGACGAAGAGTATTAAAGAAGCGCTCGCGGCGGTTGCGGGTGAAGGCGCTGTGCGGACACAGGAACCGATGAATCTTCATACGACATTCCGGATCGGCGGACCGGCCGATTACTTTGTGGAGCCCTGCTCGGCGGAAGAGACGGCAGAGCTGATCAGGGTGTGCCGGGAATACGGTGTTGACGCTTATATTATGGGAAACGGCAGTAATGTGCTGGTTTCAGACGCCGGTTACCGGGGAGTGATCATCCGCCTTGGTAAAGCGTTCGGGGAAATCCGGACGGAAGGCAGCCGGATCCGCGCCCAGGCAGGTGCGCTGCTGTCTTCTGTGGCGGCAGCTGCCCTTGAAGCGGGACTGACGGGCTTTGAATTTGCCGCGGGCATACCCGGTACGGTCGGAGGCGCCTGCCTCATGAATGCCGGCGCTTACGGCGGAGAGATGAAGCAGGTCCTGAAATCCGTGCGGGTACTGACAGAAGAAGGCGAAGAGCGGGTTTTTTCCGTTGAGGAAATGGATCTCTCCTACAGACACAGCCGTTTTATGGAAGACGG
>CACZTA010000091.1 GCA_902783935.1 uncultured Lachnospiraceae bacterium
TACAACTGGCACGGCGGTTCGATGATTGCCCTGATTCTTCTGGCGATTATCATCATCTTCACTATTCTGTCCGGACGCGGCGACGACGAACAGGATTCAAGGAGAGGAGGGGCAATGCTGTGAGCAAACGGGGAAAAACTGTTTTTATTGTGCTGATGCTGGTCTTTTTATATGCGCCGATCCTGATCCTGATTTTGTACAGTTTTACGAATTCCACGACGATCGGCGCCATCCGCGGGTTTTCCATGCACAATTACGTGACGCTGTTTACGACGGAAGAACTGCGTAACATGATTATCGGGACACTGCTCCTGGCAGTGGGATCTGCCGCACTTGCGACGGTTTTCGGGACCCTCGGGGCGATCGGGGCGTTTTATTCGTCGCGGAAGATGAATGTCTTCATCAGTTCGGTCAACCAGGTGCCCGTCATCAATGCAGATGTCGTGACCGGCTTCTCTTTATGTATTTTGCTGGTGGTCGTATTCGGGATCAACAAAGCTACTTTTATTCCGCTGGTCGCCGGCCATGTCGTCCTTTGCGCGCCGTTTGTCTACCTGTCCGTCATGCCGAAGCTGAAACAGATGGATCCGTATACGTACGAAGCGGCGCTGGACCTCGGCGCCACTCCGTTCAGTGCGCTGAGAAGAATTGTCATTCCGCAGATTTTGTCCGGCATCCTGTCCGGGTTTGCACTGGCAATCACATTGTCGCTGGATGATTACTTTATTGCGACGTACACGAAGCCGTCAACATTTGATACGATCAGTACTTATGTCGTCAATGCGACCAAAGGCGCCCAGACCACCATCAAGACGGCCCTGTGGGCGCTGTGTACGGTCATTTTTGTCGCAGTCGTGCTGGTTGTGGCGGTTTCAAATCTGCGGACAACGAAGGACAGGCGTGAGAGAGGGAGATAAGTACATGAGAAATAGAAAAACCGGGTTTCCGCTATTTTTGTGTATCTGCCGGATAACCGCCGCGATCCTGCTTCTGTCTGCAGCTTTGCCGTATCCGGCGGCAGCGGCGTCTTCGGCGGAATCACCTGTAGAGGATACTGCCCCGCCGGAAGTCCCTCACGGAGACGGCAAGGTTACGCTCAGAGTCTGCAACTGGGAGGAATATATTGATCTCGGCGGCTGGGGAGACGATGAGGTGATTGATCTCGACAGCGGGGACATTATCGGCAGGAACGCCCTGGTTGATGATTTTGAGATCTGGTATGAGGAGACGTACGGGCGTGACGTGGACGTCGAGTATTCCACTTTCGGCACAAATGAAGACCTGTATAACATGCTCACGATCGGCGATGTCTACGACATCGTCTGTCCGTCTGAATACATGTTCATGAAGCTGCTGGCGGAAAACCGTCTCGTGCCGCTTTCGGATGCATTTTTTGATGAGACGGATGATAATAATTACTATATAAAAGGCGTTTCGCCCTACATCCGGAGCGTTTTTGACAACCATACCATTAACGGAGAAGCCTGGAGCAGATATGCGGCAGGATATATGTGGGGAGTTACCGGCATCGTCTATAATCCGGAAGCGATGACGAGGGAGGAAGCCTCCACCTGGAAGGTACTTGGAAATCCGGATTTCAACCGCCGCGTCACGATCAAGGATAATGTGCGCGACGCCTATTTTGCAGCGGTCGGCGCCCTTAAATCTGACCTGCTCACGGATCCGGACTTCATCTCCGCGCCTGATTACGGGAAGCGCCTGGAGACGGAGATGAACGATGTGTCGCCGGAAACCATCCGTCAGGTACAGGATTATCTGCAGGACATCAAGGACAATCTTTATTCGTTTGAGACGGATTCCGGAAAAGCCGATATGATCACCGGCAAAGTACTGGCGAATTATCAGTGGTCCGGCGACGCGGTCTACACGATGGACCAGGCCGACGATGATGACTATACGCTGAACTTCGCGATTCCGAAAGAATCGACCAACATCTATTTTGACGGGTGGGTCATGCTGAAAAAGGGGATCGGAAATGATCCGGCGAAGCAGCATGCGGCCGAAGCGTTTATCAATTTCTGCTCCCGCCCGGACTGTGTGATCCGGAACATGTACTATATCGGCTATACCTCCGTCATCAGCGGAGGTGAGGATGAGCGGATCTTTGAATACCTCGACTGGAACTACGGAGCGGAAGAAGAAGATGAAGAAACCGTGGACTACCCGGTAGGGTATTTCTTCACCGGGGATCCGGAAGATGAAGACTATGTGCTGGAAGTTCCCGCGGAACAGCTGGACCGACAGATTTATGCGCAGTATCCTCCGGAGGAGGACATCCGCAGATCTTCAATAATGGTTTATTTTGATGCGGAAGAAAATGAAGCCATCAACCGGATGTGGATCAACGTGCGCTGCTTCAACATCCACGATGTACCGGTATGGGTGTGGATTCTGACAGCGGCAGCTCTGGCAGCGGGCGCCGGAATCCTGCTGTATGGCGGAAAGAAGAACAGAGGGTGGTGACCGGCAAATGGAACAGTATATTGTTACGGGCATGAGCTGTGCGGCCTGCCAGGCCCGCGTGGAGAAGGCGGTGTCCGGGGTGGAAGGCGTCACCGCCTGCTCGGTGAGTCTGCTCACGAACTCGATGGGGGTGGAGGGAACCGCCGCCCCTTCCGAGATCATCCGCGCCGTCGAAAAAGCCGGCTATGGCGCCAGTATTAAGGGGCGTGCGGACGGACGGGCGGCTTCCGGCATTTCCGCGGAAGAAGACGCGCTGAAGGACAGGGAGACGCCGAAGCTGCGGCGGAGGCTCGTCCTGTCTGCGGCATTTCTCCTGGCAATCATGTATATCACCATGGGCCATAACATGTGGGGATGGCCGCTGCCCGGCTACTTTGAACATAATCATCTCGGACTAGCGCTGACGCAGCTGCTGCTTGCAGTTGCCGTCATGATCATCAACCGGAAGTTCTTTACGAGCGGCTTCGGCTCCCTGGCCCACGGCGCGCCGAACATGGATACGCTCGTGGCGATGGGCTCAGGCGTCTCATTCGGCTGGAGCGTTTTCGTTTTATATAAAATGTGCGGGATGATCACGCAGGGCGCGTCAAATATGGACCTTATGGAGCTGTATCACGGGCAGCTGTATTTTGAATCGGCCGCCATGATCCCGGCGCTCATCACCGTGGGCAAGATGCTCGAGGCGATGTCGAAGGGACGGACGACGGATGCACTGAAGAGCCTGATGAAGCTCGCCCCGAAGACCGCGGTCCTCATCCGGGACGGCGTGGAGACGGAAGTCGGGATCGACGAAGTGAAGCCCGGGGATGAGTTTGCCGTCCGTCCGGGCGACAGCATTCCCGTGGACGGCGTCGTTCTGGAAGGGGTAAGTGCCGTCAACGAGGCTGCGCTCACAGGTGAATCAATACCGGTGGATAAGTCGGAGGGCGACCGGGTCAGCGCGGCGACGATCAATCAGTCCGGTTATCTCCGCTGCAGGGCGACGAGGGTCGGCGAAGACACGACGCTCTCGCAGATTATCCATATGGTCTCGGATGCAGCGGCGACCAAGGCGCCGATCGCAAGGATCGCGGACAGGGTATCAGGTGTCTTTGTCCCCGCGGTAATTGCCATCGCGTGCGCGGTGACGGCCGGATGGCTGATCGCGGGAGAGACGCTCAGCTTTGCGCTTGCGAGGGGGATTTCCGTGCTGGTCATTTCCTGTCCGTGCGCGCTCGGGCTTGCGACGCCGGTCGCGATCATGGTCGGGAACGGCCTCGGTGCAAAGAACGGCATCCTCTTTAAGACGGGTGAGGCACTGGAGACAGCCGGGCGGACACAGATAATAGCGCTTGACAAGACCGGCACCATCACGTCGGGAGAGCCCCGCGTGACGGATCTCTGGCCGGCTGCCGGCCACACGGAGGAAGAA
>CACZTA010000092.1 GCA_902783935.1 uncultured Lachnospiraceae bacterium
CTGCGGCGCAAATGTCGATGCGCGTCCCACATGGCTGCTCCAGTTTGCCGAAATGGGGTCGATCTATATGGAATCAGCCATGAAGATTCCGAATCCGACAGTCGGCATTCTGAATATAGGGGCTGAAGAAGAAAAAGGGAATTCGCTGGTCAAAGAGACGATCCCTCTCCTGAAGGCAAGCAGCCATATCAACTTTATCGGTTCCGTGGAAGCAAGGGATGTGCCTTCCGGTGCCTGTGATGTCCTGGTGACGGATGCGTTCAGCGGCAACCTGATCATGAAAATGTATGAAGGCACCGCGACGACGATTTACAGAATCATGAAGAACAGCCTCAAGAGTACGGTTCCGGGCATGATCGGAGGCCTTCTGATAAAAGGAACGCTCAAAAAGAAGCTCCTGACAAAATTTGACGCTTCCGCGTACGGCGGGGCGCCGCTTCTCGGACTGAAGGGACTGGTCGTGAAAGCCCACGGCAATTCAGGACCCGTGGAATTTAAAGTCGCTGTCGAGCAGTGTGTCCAGTTCTACAGTGAAAATGTCAACGGAAAGATCCGGGAGCGGATGGAAGCGGAAGCGGATGCTATCCGCAAAATGAAAAAGAAAACGGAAGAATCATAAAGGAAAGACGGTTTTCTGCCGGACAGAGGAGAAACCATGGAAACGGAAATGATCAGAACGATGGCAGCAGAGACGCTGGGGCTGGATCCCGGAAATATACATGATAAAACGGATCTCGTGACGGATCTGGGCGCCAATGCCATGGACCTTCTGGCAGTCGCGGTAAAAATGGAAGAAACTTTTTCTGTAAGCATTGACAGAGAGAAGCTTCTGAAAGCAAGAACCGTCGCAGACTTTTCAGAACTGCTGGACTGAATACGGAGGAGAGAATTGTTTAACCGGAATCTGGAAGAACTGGAAGAGCAGATCGGCTATCATTTCAATGACCGGGAGCTTCTTGCTGCCGCAGTCACGCATACATCCTATGCAAATGAGCACCGCCGTGAGAACATCATGAACAATGAAAGGCTTGAATATCTCGGCGACGCGATTCTTGACTTTGCTGCCGCCGACTATCTTTACCGCCGTTATCCGGACAGGAAAGAGGGGGACCTCAGTAAGATGAGGGCCAGCCGGGTGAGCGAGCAGCCTCTCGCCAAATGCGGTCGGGATCTGCATCTGCCTGATTTTCTTCGCCTCGGGAAAGGGGAAGAGCAGACAGGGGGAAGAAACCGCGACTCCATCATATCCGATGCGGTTGAGGCCGTCATCGGGGCCGTGTATCTGGACGGCGGGTTTGAGCCGGCCAGAAACCTCGTCCTTTCCCGGATCCTGCTTGACCAGCAGGAAGAAGATCTGTTTACGGACAGGAGGACTCCGCTCCAGGAGCTGTTCCAGGACCGGCAGAAACAGATTGAATACAGGGTTGTGGGGGAATCCGGTCCGCCTCATGACAGAATATTTGAGACCGAAGCCTATGTTGACGGTGTCCTGATCGGCAGAGGCAGCGGCAGAACTAAAAAATCGTCTGCGCAGAGTGCGGCGCAGGATGCGCTGGAGAGACTGCATGTATCTGAAATCAATTGAAGTCCAGGGATTTAAATCCTTTGCAAATAAACTGAAATTTGAATTCCCGGAAGGGATCACCGGGATCGTCGGCCCGAACGGAAGCGGCAAATCAAATGTGGCAGACGCGGTGCGGTGGGTCCTCGGTGAGCAGAGCGCAAAACAGCTTCGAAGCGGGAACATGCAGGATGTCATTTTTGCCGGTACGGAGACCAGAAAAGCGCAGAGCTTCGCATCAGTCGCCATCACATTTGATAATTCCGACCATGTGCTCGACGTCGGCTACGACGAAGTCACGGTGACGCGCAGGCTGTACCGTTCAGGTGAGAGCGAATACCTTCTGAATAATACAAATGTGCGGCTCAGGGATATAAATGAAATATTCTATGATACAGGAATCGGCCAGGAAGGCTATTCCATCATCGGGCAGGGACAGATCGACCGGATCCTCTCGGGAAAAGCGGAGGAACGGCGGGAGCTTTTTGACGAGGCAGCCGGGATCGTAAAATTCAAGAAACGAAAGCGCGCCGCGCTTAAGAAGCTTGACGAAGAACACCAGAACCTGCTGAGGGTGAGCGACATACTGAAAGAACTCACCCAGCAGCTCGGTCCTCTGGAAAAGCAGTCGGAGACAGCGAAGAAGTATCTTGCGCTCCGGGAAAAGCAGAGAGAACTGGAAATCCGCCTGTTTGCGATTGAGGAGACACGGGCCGCTCTCCAGATGAAAGAGGCGGCTGACAGGATTGACACCGTCGAGGCGGAAATGGCGGACACAAAGACACTCTTTGACCGCACGAAAACGGAATATGACGAGCTGGAACAGCAGCTGGAAGAACTCGGTGCGAAAATCAGGGAATTCGACGAGGAAAGTTCCAGAATCGAGGTCCTGAAGACGCAGCTGGCCGGCCAGACGGAAGTCCTGCAGGAACAGATCCGCTCCGGCGAAAGTGACGGGCGCAGATACGGGGAGCGCACGGAAAGCATAAACATTTCCATAACGGAACTGGACAAAAGGGTTGCCGGCCTACGCGCGGAAATCAGTGAAAACGGCAAGGCGGAAGAAGCGGTCAGACTGCGGGAGCAGGAGACAGCCGGGAGACTGTCCGGCCTTGATGAAAAGATTCAGGAAACCGTCGGCGAGCTGGACAGGAAGAAGAACGAAGTGATGTCCATGCTCGAAAACAGGGCGTCCGTGAAGGGAAAAATGCAGCGGTACGGCACACTTCTCGAGCAGATGTCGATCCGCCGCTCCGAAATCAGCGGCAGGCTCCTTCTCCTGAAAGAAGATGAAGAACGTTTCATGAGGGATCTGGCAGACAGAGAAGGAGAGGTTGCGGATCTCCGCAGCAGGACGGATGCACTCGCGCTTGAGGAAGCGGAGTGTGAGAAGCAGCTGGCTGTATTTCATGATGAACTCACGGAGACAAACCGGCAGCTGGACGAAGCAGCGACTTCTTATCACAGGGACAGTTCGCGACTCGAATCCCTGAAGGCGATGGCCGAAAACTATGACGGCTACGGAAACGGCATCCGGAAGATCATGGAACAGAAGAAGCGGAATCCCGGCATCCGCGGCGTCGTAGCTGACCTGATCAGTGTCTCGTCAGAATATGAGACAGCAATCGAGACGGCTCTCGGCGGAAATATCCGCAACATTGTCACAGACAACGATGTGACGGCGAAATATCTGATTGAATACCTGAAATCGAATAAATACGGCAGGGCAACATTTCTGCCGCTGACAAATATAAAACCCAGGCACCTCGCAAATACAGCCGTGCTCGGGGAAGAAGGCGTCATCGGAACGGCCTCGTCCCTCGTCACTTCGGAAGAAGACTACCGCGATCTCTGTGAATTCCTCCTCGGAAGGACCGTCGTTGTCGATACGATCGATCACGCGATCCTGATCGGAAGGAAATACAGGCACAGTATCTATATGGTGACGCTGCAGGGCGAATCTTTTGCACCCGGCGGATCTATCACGGGCGGCGCCTTCCGGAATAAAGACAACCTGCTCGGCAGGAAACGGGATATCGATGAGCTGACAGCGAGAAGCGCAGCGCTCAGAAAAGAGACGGATGCGCTTCAGAAGAGGATTGCGGATCTCCGTGAAGAGCGGAACGGTGTCAGGAACCGCCATCACGAGACCCATGAAAAAAGACAGCAGCTTCTTCTGAAAATGAATACTGCGGGCATCGGGAAGAAACAGGCTGAAGAGCAGCTGCACATCATCAGGCTGAACAGTGCGGCCCTTGAAAAAGAACTGGCGGAAATCGACAGCCAGATCCGGGAAGTGAGGGGGAAAGACAGCGGAATCCGACGGACACTCGAGGATTCGGAGGCACAGGAATCAGCAGCCAATGAGGACGCTGCCGCCCTCCGCGAAAAAGAGAATGCCCTTCGAGAGAAGCGTCTTCTCTGTGCGGAAGAACTCGAATCCATCCGTGTTGAAGCGGCACAGATCACGGAACAGCAGTATTACAGGAATGAAACCGTCACGAGACTGATGACGGAGAGAGACGGCCTGATAAAGGAACAGAAACAGATCGCTGAGGCTCTCCGCGAATCAGAAGAAGAAATCGCGCGGAAGCAGGAACAGCTTCTGGAAATAAGAGAAGCTATCTCAAGAGGAAGCGAGCAGGCCGGACAGGTGTCCGCTTCACGGGCTGAAGCGGAGAGACGCCGGCAGGAGATCTCCGACAGCCACAAAGAGTTCTTCACAAAGAGGGATGAACTGTCTGAGCATATGAGCCGGCTGGACCGCGAATACTTCCGCCTGACAGCGCAGAAGGAGAAGCTGGAAAACGAGCGCGAGGAGCGCTGCGCCTATATGAGGGAAGAGTACAACCTCATGCCCAGCGAGCTGCGGGCTGCCGCCCCGGAAGTCCGCGGAGAAGACAGGACTTCCGTCAGGAAGACGATTAAAGAGACCAAAGACGCCATCCGAGATCTCGGAAATGTCAATGTCAACGCCATAGAAGATTACAAAGCCCTGAGTGAACGGCACCTTTTCCTCAGCGCACAGCATGAAGATCTGACAAAATCCGAAAAGACGCTGCTCGGCATCATCGATGAACTGGATGACGGCATGCGCCGGCAGTTTACGGAAAAGCTTGCCATGATCCGCACCGAATTTGACAGAGCCTTTAAGGAACTCTTCGGGGGCGGCAGGGGAAGCATAGAGATTGAACCGGATGCGGATATACTGGAGGCGGGCATTTCGATTATTGCCCATCCCCCGGGCAAAAAACTGCAGAATATGATGCAGCTGTCCGGAGGAGAGCGCGCACTCACCGCGATTGCGCTTCTTTTTGCCATCCAGAACCTCAAGCCTTCGCCTTTCTGCCTCCTCGATGAGATCGAAGCGGCCCTCGATGAAGGAAATGTCGTGCGGTTCGCGGGCTACCTGCACAAGTTGACAAAAAATACGCAGTTTATTATTATTACCCACAGACGCGGGACGATGACGGCCGCAGACCGTCTGTACGGGATCACCATGCAGGAAAAAGGTGTTTCCGCGCTCGTCTCCGTGAACCTGATAGAAGATAAGCTCAGTAAATAAGCGGAGGTACGGGATGGGCTTTTTTGACCGCCTGAAAAAAGGACTCACGAAAACACAGCACGTGCTGGTGCGCGGCATTGACGATGTCATGGCGAGACACGACCGGATCGACGAGGATTTTTATGAAGATCTGGAAGAGATCATGCTGAAGGGAGATATCGGAGTCCGGACTACAGAAGAAATACTCGATGAACTTCGGGACCGCGTGTCGGAGAACCGGATTAAAAACCCGAAAGACTGCGCGGATATTCTGATTGATATTATCCGTGACCGGATGCGTGTGACAGAAGAGGATTACGCTTTTGAAAAACAGAAGTCGGCTGTCCTGATCATCGGCGTCAACGGGGCCGGCAAAACAACCTCTGTCGGCAAGCTGGCTGCCATCTATAAAAACATGGGGAAGAAAGTCATTCTGGCCGCAGCGGACACATACAGGGCTGCTGCCAATGAACAGCTGGCGGAATGGGCAGGGCGCGCAGGCGTCCAGCTGATCAGCGGGCAGAACGGGGCAGACCCGGGATCCGTCGTGTTTGATGCGATTGCGGCTGCAAAAGCGAGGAATGCGGATATCCTGCTGATCGACACGGCCGGAAGGCTTCATAATAAGAAAAACCTTATGAACGAGCTTCATAAGCTGTACAGAATTCTCGAGAAAGAGTATGCTGATGCGAAAAGGGAAACACTGCTTGTGCTGGACGGCACGACGGGACAGAACGCACTTCAGCAGGCCAGGGAATTCTCGGAAGCGGCACAGGTGACAGGCGTCATCCTGACAAAACTTGACGGCACTTCAAAAGGCGGTATCGCCATTGCCGTCCAGTCAGAGCTCGGCATTCCCGTCAAGTATATCGGTGTCGGCGAGACACTTGATGACATGCAGCGGTTTAATGCCGATGAGTTTGTGAATGCCCTGTTTAATGTCTGAGGCGTCCCTGAAGGAGGATGAATCTGGATGATTCGGAATATTCTGTTTGATATGGGCGGGGTCCTGATGCGCTTTATTCCCGAGCGCTATATTGCAGACCTCGGAGTCAGTCCGGAAGACGGGACGCTTCTTATGAGAGAGGTATTCCGCTCACCTGAATGGGGAGCTCTGGACTGGGGGAGCCTCACGGAAGAGGAAGCTTACGTAAGGTTCTGTGCCCGCCTGCCGGAGCGCCTTCATGAAGCAGCGGCGGAACTCCTGTTCAGATGGGACCGGCCGATCATTCCCGTAGAGGGCATGGAACAGTTTGTGAGAGACCTGAAGCTCAGCGGATACCGGCTTTTCCTTCTCTCAAATGCAAGTGTCCGTCAGCATGAATACTGGCCCCGGATCCCCGGCTGCGGGTATTTTGAGGATACGCTGGTCAGCGCGGATGAGCATCTGGTCAAGCCCCAGCCCGAGATTTACCTGCGGGCATGCGAAAAATTCGGCATACTTCCCGAAGAAAGCCTCTTCATCGACGATGTTCATCTGAATATCGAAGGGGCGCGTCAGGCGGGGATCCGCGGAATTGTCTTCCACGAAGACATACCTGAACTGAAACAGAAGCTTCAGGAAGCCGGGGTAAAAATATGCTGTGAATCATAAGGAATTACGAGGAGTAGTATGACGATGCATACATATACACTTGGCATTGATATCGGCTCCACGACCGTAAAAGCTGTATTGCTCGATGAGGAGAACCGGATTCTGTTTTCGGATTATCAGCGTCATTTTGCCGAGATACAGACCACGGCAGCTTCCCTGATCAGCAAAGCCTGCGATGCAGCCGGCGACCTCGATGTTTCTCCGGCCATCACCGGTTCCGGAGGCCTTACGCTTGCCTCACATCTGGGCATTCCTTTTGTCCAGGAGGTTGTCGCTGTCTCTTCAGCGATTAAAGCATTCTGCCCTGCGACCGATGTCGCGATTGAACTGGGCGGAGAAGATGCCAAAATCATCTATTTTGAAAACGGAAATGTTGAACAGCGTATGAACGGAATCTGTGCCGGAGGCACCGGTTCCTTCATTGACCAGATGGCAGACCTGCTGCAGACAGACGCGGCAGGTCTGAATGAGTATGCCCGCAGTTATAAAGCGGTTTATCCGATTGCCGCGAGATGCGGCGTCTTTGCAAAGACGGACATCCAGCCGCTGATCAACGAGGGGGCAACGAGGGAAGACCTCGCCGCATCTATTTTCCAGGCGGTCTGCAACCAGACTATTTCCGGACTTGCATGCGGAAAACCGATCCGCGGCCACGTGGCCTTCCTCGGGGGGCCGCTCCATTTTCTTGACCAGTTAAGAGCCGCCTATGTGAGAACGCTGCGGCTTGATGATGAGCATGCGATCGCGCCTGAGAATTCACACCTGTTTGCGGCTGCCGGTGCGGCCATGAACGCTCTGGACGCCGCCGTGTCCGAAGCAAAAACCGCCGGACGGGAATACCGCGAAGGCGACCAGGTGATTTCTCTTAATGCCCTTCGCGACAGGCTGCAGAGCGGCATTAAGATGGAATTTGAAGTCAACCGCATGGAACCTCTTTTTGCATCGGAAGAAGACTATAAAGCCTTCCGTCAGAGACAGGACCGGTACCAGGTGGAAAGAGGCGATCTCTCTTCCTACAGCGGAAATGTCTATCTCGGAATTGACGCAGGGTCCACTACGACTAAGTCCGCCCTTATTTCGGAAGACGGAAAGCTTCTTTATTCTTTTTATGACAATAATCACGGAGATCCGCTGGCAACCTCCATCAGGGCTATTCAGGAAACTTATGCCCACATGCCGGAGACGGCGCATATCGCGGGCGCATGTTCGACGGGATACGGCGAGGCACTGATAAAGGCAGCCCTTCTCTTTGACGAAGGAGAAGTGGAGACGATTTCACATTATTACGCGGCCCAGTTTTTCGACAATGATGTGGACTGCATTCTCGATATAGGCGGTCAGGATATGAAATGCATCCGGATCCGCGATCATGCCGTGGATGACGTCATGCTGAACGAAGCCTGTTCATCAGGCTGCGGCTCATTTATCGAGAATTTTGCCACTACGCTGAGCTACTCCGTGCAGGATTTTGCGAAAGCGGCGCTCTTTGCGGAATATCCCATCGATCTCGGGACGAGATGTACGGTATTCATGAACTCCAAGGTGAAGCAGGCCCAGAAGGAAGGGGCGACAGTCGCCGATATTTCAGCCGGCCTGGCTTACTCTGTCATCAAAAATGCCCTCTATAAGGTCATAAAGGTGTCAGATGCGGAAGAACTCGGAAACCACATCGTTGTCCAGGGCGGGACTTTCTATAATGATGCGGTCCTCCGGGCTTTTGAGAAAATAGCGGAGTGTGAAGTGATCCGCCCCGATATAGCAGGCATCATGGGTGCTTTCGGAGCCGCCCTGATCGCAAAGGAGCGTCATGTGGAAGGGAAACCTTCGACCATGCTCTCGATCGATAAGATCAACAGCTTCAGATACAATACGAGCATGACGCACTGCCACGGCTGCACAAACGCATGCCGGCTGACTGTCAACCACTTCCCGGGAGGCAGGCGGTATATATCCGGCAACCGCTGTGAGAGAGGCATCGGCAAGCAGAAAAACAAGGATCATCTGCCGAATCTCTTTGATTATAAGTATAAACGGCTGTTTGACTACAAGCCGCTGACAGCGGACAGGGCTCCGCGCGGAAAAGTCGGAATCCCGCGCGTCCTCAATATGTATGAAAACTATCCGCTCTGGTTCACGTTCTTTACGAGACTCGGCTATGAAGTCGTCCTTTCCCCGACCTCGACGCATAAAATGTACGAGCTCGGGATCGAGTCCATTCCGAGTGAATCGGAGTGCTATCCGGCAAAGCTCGCCCACGGGCACGTCACATGGCTGCTCCGGCAGGGGATCAAATTCATTTTTTACCCGTGCATTCCGTATGAGCGGAATGAATTCCCGGAAGCCGTGAATCACTATAACTGTCCGATTGTCACGAGCTATGCCGAGAATATCAAGAATAACGTCGAAGAGCTGAGGGACCCGTCCATTAATTTTATGAACCCGTTCCTCGCGCTCACGGACCGCAGGACCTTCACAGACCGGATGACGGCAATTTTTTCCGATCTCCCGAAAATGGAAGTGACCGATGCCGCGATGGCGGCGTGGGAAGAGCAGTCAAATGCGCGGCGCGATATTGAAGAAAAAGGCGAAGAGACGCTCAAGTGGCTTGAGGAGAACGGGAAACACGGGATCGTCCTGGCGGGACGCCCGTACCACATCGATCCCGAGATTAATCACGGGATCCCGGAACTGATCAATTCCTACGGCATGGCGGTCCTGACGGAGGATTCCATATCCCATCTCGGGACACTTGAGCGGCCGATCCGCGTCAATGACCAGTGGATGTACCACACGCGTCTCTATGCCGCGGCAAACTATATTAAAAAGCATGACAACCTTGACATTATCCAGCTGAATTCGTTCGGCTGCGGTGTTGATGCGGTCACGACGGACCAGGTGCAGGAGATTATGTCCGGCAGCGGAAGAATCTATACCTGCCTGAAGATCGATGAAGTCAATAACCTGGGTGCCGCAAGAATCCGGGTCCGGTCCCTGCTGGCAGCGATACGCGCGAGGGAAGACAAGGAGATCCGCTCGGAAGTCAGGCCGTCCTCCATCGAAAAAGTGAAGTTTTCGAAAGAGATGAGGAAGCGGTACACGATTCTTGCCCCCCAGATGTCGCCGATTCATTTTAACCTCCTGGAAGAAGCCTTTAATTCCGAGGGCTTTAACTTTGAGGTGCTGTCAAATGACAACCGCTCCGCCATCGACATGGGACTCAAGTATGTCAACAATGACGCCTGCTATCCGTCCCTGATCGTGATCGGGCAGCTGATGGCAGCCCTGAAATCCGGGAAATATGACCTCGACAGGACTGCTGTCGTGATCACGCAGACGGGAGGTGGCTGCAGGGCTTCCAACTATATTGCGTTCCTCAGGAGGGCACTTGAAAAAGCCGGCATGGGCCATGTCCCCGTCCTGTCGCTCAATTTCAACGGATTTGAGCCGCAGGAGGGATTCAGGATATCCCCGAAGCTTCTGATGAAGCTGATTTATGCCATCGTGCTCGGCGATATCATGATGAAATGCCTGTACCGGATGAGGCCGTATGAGCAGGTGAAAGGGGCTGCCGATAAAAAATACCGGAAGTGGAACCGCGTCTGCACAAAGTTCCTGCGCGAGAGCGTTAATTACCGGAAATATGCGCAGATCTGCAGAAGCATGATCCACGATTTCGACTGTCTGCCCATAACGGACGAGAAGAAGCCGCGTGTCGGCATCGTAGGGGAAATCCTCGTGAAATTCTCCCCGACGGCAAATAACCACCTCGCCGAGCTCCTTGAAAAAGAAGGGGCGGAGCCGGTTGTGCCGGATCTGCTGGATTTCTTCCAGTACAGTTTCTATAACGCAAATTTCAAGTCGGATAATCTCGGGTTCCCGAAGTCCTATAAGCTGAAAATGAATGCGGCTGTCCGGGCTGTGGAACTGATCCGCGGGGCAGCCACGAGGGAATTTAAGAGGAGCCGGCATTTTACACCGCCGGCGGATATCGCGAAGCTGGCGCGCGAAGCGTCGCCGATTGTTTCGAACGGCAACCAGACCGGTGAAGGGTGGTTTCTGACCGGCGAGATGCTCGAGCTGATCGGGGAGGGCGTCCCGAACATTGTCTGCATCCAGCCGTTCGCCTGTCTGCCGAACCATATCGTCGGAAAAGGCGTCATCAAGGAAATCCGGCACCGGTATCCGGAGGCCAATATTGCCGCCGTCGATTATGATCCGGGGGCCTCTGAGGTCAACCAGCTGAACCGGATCAAGCTGATGCTGAGTACGGCCAGAAAAAACCTGAAATGACACGGGAGAGGAAAAACAGCCTATGTATGAGGTCCTGAAAAAAAGCGGCAGGGCAAAACGAGCACGCCTGACGACGGTACACGGAACTGTCGAGACGCCGGTATTTATGAATGTGGGTACGGCCGCCGCGATCAAAGGGGGCGTTTCCTCGCCTGAACTGAAAGACCTGAAGTGCCAGATCGAACTGTGCAATACCTATCATCTGCATGTCAGACCGGGAGACGGGGTCGTCAGGAAGCTCGGCGGAGTCCGGAAGTTTATGAACTGGGACGGACCGGTTCTCACGGATTCCGGAGGCTTTCAGGTGTTTTCCCTCGCCGATCTCAGGAAAATCAAAGAAGAGGGCGTCACTTTCCATTCCCATGTGGACGGCAGGCTGATCTTCATGGGGCCCGAAGAAAGCATCCGGATACAGTCAAATCTCGGATCCACCATAGCGATGGCCTTTGACGAATGCCCGGACGCGCTGGCCGAATACGGGTATGTCAGCAAATCTATCGACCGCACGACCAGATGGCTGATTCGCTGCAGGGATGAGATGAAGAGGCTCAATGCCCTCCCGGATACCGTCAACCCGCACCAGATGCTGTTCGGGATCAACCAGGGCGGCGTCATAGACGAGCTGCGGATCCGCCACGCAAAGGATATAAGTGAACTCGACCTCGACGGCTATGCGGTCGGAGGGCTGGCGGTCGGGGAGACGCATGAGCAGATGTACCACGTCCTCGAGGAGGTCGTCCCGTATCTGCCTGCGGATAAGCCGACCTATCTGATGGGCGTCGGAACCCCGGCAAATATCCTGGAGGGCGTGGAGCGCGGAATCGATTTTTTCGACTGCGTCTACCCGTCGAGAAACGGCAGACACGGCCATGTCTACACAAACAGCGGCCATCTGAACCTGCTGAACGCCGCATACGAGACGGACAGCCGCCCGATCGACGAAACCTGCGGATGTCCTGTCTGCAGGCAGTTTTCCAGGGCTTATATCCGGCACCTGCTGAAGGCGAAGGAGATACTGGGCATGCGCCTCGCGGTTATGCATAACCTGTATTTCTACAACAATCTCATGGAGGAGATCCGGCGGGCACTCGACGAAGACCGTTTTGAGGAATTCAAGAAGGAAAAGCTTGCGGGATTTGAAGAACACCCTGTAAAGAATACCGTCATGCGCACCGGATGGCATGCATGATCTTCGGATTTTCCGCTTGCGGTTACACGGTTCAGCGTGTATGATGTTACTGTAATCGCGCATCTTGCGAAAAGATGCAATTTTTCAAAGATGGAGGCTCATCAATGAATACAATCCTTTTGGAACAGGCTGCTGCAGGGCAGAACGCTGCCGGCGGCTGGTTAACAATGATCATCTGGCTCGTCGTCATGGTCGGCATCATGTACTTCCTCATGATCCGTCCCCAGAAGAACGAGCAGAAGAGGCTGACTGCCATGCTGAACGATATGGCTGTCGGAGACAGTGTTGTGACGACAGGCGGCTTTTACGGCGTCATCCTTGATATTACTGATGATGACGTAATTGTCGAATTCGGAAACAATAAAAACTGCCGGATTCCGATGCGTAAAACTGCAATTGCTGAAGTCGAAAAGGCGGATGCTGCATATACTAATGAATAATGCGTACCGGATTGCAGACGACGGAACAGACAGAAACGGAGGCGGAAGGAAACCGTCTCCGTTTTTCTGAATTGTCAGGGAAGCAGGCAGCTCTGTTGAAGATTGAAATAGAAGACTGTTTGCGTTATAGTTAAACATGGAAGGGTCTGTCCCGTTTCCGCACCCGTATCTGAATGAAAGGAATTGCCGCGATGGAACCGCTTATGCACATGCTGGAATGGCTGCTTGAGAATCTTGTCGAGCTTGCCACGATTTTACTTGAACTTTTCGGAATCAGCGTACTTGTCGCCACGGCTTTTAAGAGCTTCTGGATGTGGATCCATAACGACAGGAACCATGTCCGCCTGGTCCTGGCCCAGGGAATCGCCCTCGGACTTGAATTTAAGCTGGGCGGGGAGGTCCTCCGGACTGTCGTCGTCAGGGACTGGCAGGAACTCGGGATCCTCGGCGCCATTATTGTGCTCCGCGCCATCCTGACCTTTGTGATCCACTGGGAAATCAAAAACGAGAAGAAAGAACTTGAAATGGAAAATCAGCGCAGACAGGAGTGACAGACGACTTCGTTTATGCGCTTGATCAGTATAATGTAAGACAAATAATAAGGAGAAGCAATCTATTATGTACACGTACAGCTGCCTGAATAACATTTCCAACATCGGTCTCAGTCATTTTACGGATAAGTATACGGAAGTTCATGAACAGGATCATTCCGATGCAATTCTCGTAAGGAGCGCAAATCTGAAGGATATGGAATTCGGGCCGGAACTGAAGGCAATTGCGAGAGCGGGCGCAGGCGTCAACAATATCCCCGTGGAC
>CACZTA010000093.1 GCA_902783935.1 uncultured Lachnospiraceae bacterium
CTGAATGAGGAAGAACAGAAAAAGCTTCTTGCGGCGGATGAAGAGATCATCCTCCATACCGCCCAGGGCCGTCCCGTAAAACCGAAGACGATCGGCCAGCAGGAATATGCGGATTCAATCCGCACCAATATGATCACCTTCGGGATCGGCCCCGCCGGAACCGGGAAAACCTACCTCGCGATGGCCATGGCGATCCGCGCATTCCGGAACGAGGATGTGAGCCGCATCATTCTTACCCGCCCGGCGATTGAAGCGGGTGAAAAGCTCGGGTTCCTTCCGGGCGACCTGCAGAGCAAGATCGATCCTTACCTGAGGCCGCTCTATGACGCCCTGTATGACATCATGGGAGCGGAAGCATTTCTGAAAAATTCAGAGAAAGGACTGATAGAAGTCGCACCGCTCGCCTATATGAGGGGCCGCACGCTTGACAATGCATTCATCATCCTGGATGAAGCGCAGAATACGACGCCTTCCCAGATGAAAATGTTCCTCACAAGGATCGGCTTCGGATCCAAAGTCGTCGTCACCGGGGACCGTACGCAGAAAGACCTTCCCGCGTCGGAAGCCAGCGGCCTGGATGTCGCAGCCAGGGTCCTCTCCAGAATCGAAGGCATCGGTTTTTCCGAACTGACGAGCCGTGATGTGGTAAGGCATCCGCTCGTGCAGAAAATCGTGGAGGCATACGAGGTTTATGAACAGAGACAGTCAGACCGGAGAGAACGGAAGCCTGCCCGCGGTATCCGCAGAAACCGCTGATCGCGGCGGCAGCGCGGCCGCCGTTCTGCTTTATTATGAAAATGAATGCGCAGGCCCTGATTTCGACAGGATATTTCCTTTTTCCTGTGAAGCAGCCGCCGAAACCGTGATCCGTCAGACACTCGCAAGTATCGGCTGCAGGTACAGCTGCGAAGTCAGCCTCACGCTGACAGATGAGGAATCGATGCGTGCGCTGAATCTGGAGACGAGAGGAATCGACCGCGTAACAGACGTCCTGTCATTTCCCATGTTCCAGTACACGGTTCCCGGCCGTACGGAAGAAGCGGAATCAGACAGAGCCGGTTCCTTCAATCCGGACAGCGGGGCGCTGATACTTGGCGACATTGTCATCTGTCCCGCGCGGGCAGCTGCCCAGGCAGAAGAATACGGCCACAGCACAAAACGCGAATTTGCTTTTCTTGTTGCACACAGCATGCTTCACCTGCTCGGCTTCGACCACATGACGGCGGAGCAGGAAGAGGAAATGACGGCCCGTCAGGAGGAAATCCTGAACAGCGCCGGAATCACGAGATCCGTATAAGGCAGTCATGATCAACAGGAAGGGATGAATATGAGAAACAGACTGGACAGATTTTTTACGGGACGGACCGCCGCCTGTCTGCTCACAGCGTTGCTGGTCTCAGCGGCCTTCAGCACCGGCGTACCGGCAGCTGATTCTGAGGCGGAAGAAGCGAGACCGAGCGTGCAGGTGCTCGTAGGGGATGAGGAGGACCGGAAAGAACTCGGCGCGACAGAGCTTGACTCGCTGAGTGATTTTACAGATGCCGCCGAAGCGGTTCCGGCTGAAGAAGAGACGGAAGCCTCCGCTCCTTCAGATGCGGAAGCTGCCATGTCAGCCGCAGAAAAACCTGAGGAAGCTGTTCCTGCCGGGATGATGAAGAGCTGGCTGACAGGCGAATATGTGCCGGAAGCGGTCGGAAACCGCCGCCCTGTCGCATTTATGATTGATAATGTGAAGGATGCGGATCCGCCCAGCGGCATTTCACAGGCTGATCTTTATTATGAATGTGAAGTCGAGACGGATCTGAGCCGGATCTGCGCTGTTTTTGAGAACTATGACGAACTCGCGAAGATCGGGCCGCTGCGCAGCTGCCGCGATTACTTTATTTCACTCGCTGCCGGTCTCGATGACATTTACTGTCATTACGGACAGGCTGCCTACGCGCTGCCGTATCTTGAATCCGACGATGTCGACAACCTGAGCGGGCTTATGTCCTATCCGTACAATGCATTCTACCGCGACAGCCCCCATGCCGCTCCGCATAATGCTTATACGGGCGGAGAGCAGATTAATGAGCTGATCAAAACACTCGGATACCGCACGGATCACAGGGAAGGCTATAAGGGCCAGCTGAATTTCCGCGCTGTCGGGGATGAGGATCCGCTGTCTGAGGGGCGCGATGCCGCATATGTAAAAATCGGATACCCGTTCAACGATCCGTATTTTGTGTATGACGAAGAAACCGGGCTCTACAGCCGCTTTCAGCATGACAGTGCCCACACCGACCTGGAAAACGGCGAGCAGCTGAAAGTAAAAAATATCATTCTGGAGTACCAGAGCGGCGCCAGGTACCAGGATACGGTTTATCTCCATTATCACACCTGGAATGCCGGAAAGGGCAAGTATATCAGCAACGGCAAGGCCGTCGACATCACCTGGGCCCGGAAGACCTTCTATTCGCCGGTCGTCTACAAAACGGCTGACGGAAAACCGCTCGAAATCAATACCGGGAAGACATGGATCAATATCATCCGCAAAGACCAGCTGAAAGACTGCCTGATCGGCACTTCGCCGGAGGACGCCTCCTGCGTGGCGGATGAGGCGACGGTCGCCGCGGAAGAAGCGAAGATGGAAAAATGGGTCTCGTGGTATAAGGAAATTGAAGAGTCCTATCTCACGAAAATGGCCCAGATGAGAACGGATAATGTGGCTAAGCACGGAGGAAAGACAAAGGTAGAGGTCGGCCTTCCCTGAGTCTTGAGAGGAAAGTATTGGAAACACGCAGAAATCTCGCTCATAAACAGAGAATTGTCATCAAAATCGGTTCGTCTTCCCTGGTCCACGCCGAGACCGGACGTCTGAACCTGCCGAAAATCGAGATTCTCGCCCGGGAAGTGACGGACATCCACAACCAGGGCAAGGATGTCATCCTGGTATCGTCTGGGGCCATCTCGGTGGGAAAATCCGCCATGGGGCTGAAAGATCTTCATTCCCTTAAGCAGAAACAGGCCTGCGCCGCCATCGGCCAGGTCCGCCTCATGATGATTTACCAGAAGTTTTTTGCAGAATACGGACAGACAACTGCCCAGCTCCTGCTGACCAAAGAGACGATGCTGAGCAGTGAGAGCCGCACAAACGCGAGAAACACATTTGAAGAGCTCTTTGCGCTCGGTGCAATCCCGATCGTAAATGAAAACGACACGGTGGAAACCTACGATATCCGTTTCGGTGACAATGACAGGCTTTCAGCTATCGTGACGGCCCTCATCCATGCGGATCTGCTGATTCTCCTGTCCGATATCAGGGGACTCTATACGGATGATCCGAAGCAGAACCCGGACGCCGAGTTTATCAGCGAAGTGGACATCCTCGACGACCGCATGCTGCAGATGGCCAAAGATACGACCGGAAGCCGTTTCGGCACGGGCGGGATGGCGACCAAACTGGCCGCCGCGCAGATCGCCGGTGCTTCCGGCGCCGAAATGATCATCGCGGATGCCTCTGATTTCAGGATCCTTCACAGGCTGATTGAAGGGGAAGATGAAGGGACGCTTTTCCGCGCCCACCCGCATGAATACCATCTGATGGATTATCTCGAGCAGATGCCCTGATGAAGATTGACAGCTTCATTGATTCAGCGGTAAGATAGTTTTGCATATAGTGTGCCGCACGGAGCAATCCGTCGGAGCATAAAAAAGAATATTTCCATGACCGGAGGACAGCATGGCTGAAAAAAATACCGTCCAGGTACTGATCGGGGGCAAAATCGTGCGCCTGTCAGGATATGAAAGTGAAGATTATCTTGAGCGTGTCGCTTCTTATATGAACCACAAGCTCGATGAACTGAGCACGCTGAACGGCTGGAGAAGGATGACCACTGATCAGAAGAATACCCTGATTGCCCTGAATATTGCCGATGACTATTTCAAAGCCAGGGAAAAAGCAGAAGATCTGGAAGAAGAGCTTCAGGCAAAAGACAAGGAACTCTATGACCTGAAACAGGAGCTTGTCAGTCTCCAGGTCAAGATGGATACCGCCGGAAAAAGCGGTCAGAGACGCTGATGAAAAGACAGGTGATTGCCGGATGGTAATCACCTTTTCTTTCTTTACGGGGATCCGTTTTTTGAGGATCTGCAGACGGGAGAGTACTCTATGAAAGAGAATGAAATCAGATTGCCGGAACTGCTTGCCCCCGCAGGTTCAGTAACTGCCCTGAAAGCCGTGACGGCTGCGGGTGCTGATGCGGTCTATATCGGCGGTGCCCGTTTCGGGGCCAGGGCATATGCGGATAATCCCGATGAAGAGGCCCTGCTCGACGCCATTGATTATGCCCATCTGCGCGGCGTCAAAGTATATATGACCGTCAATACGCTGCTGAAAGAAACGGAACTGGAGGAGCTCTGTTCTTTTGTGGAGCCCTATTACCTGAGGGGTGTTGACGCTATTCTTGTACAGGATTTCGGCGTCATGCGCAGGCTTCACCGCGTATTCCCGGACCTGCCCCTCCACGCCAGCACGCAGATGACTGTCACGGGACCTGAATCTGTCCGTTTCCTGAAAGAGTACGGCCTGACGAGAGTGGTTCCCGCGAGGGAACTGTCAATTGAGGAACTTGCGGCGATCCGCGCGGAAGGACTGGAAGTTGAGACGTTCATTCACGGCGCGCTCTGCGTCTGTTATTCCGGTCAGTGCCTGTATTCCAGCCTGATCGGCGGCAGAAGCGGAAACCGCGGCCGCTGTGCGCAGCCGTGCAGGCTGCTTTACCTGAAAGGGGAGACCGGCTTTGACGGGTCGCACTCCATCCTTGAAGAGAAGGACGCCCGGCATTTCCTGAGTCCGAAGGACCTGATGGGCATCAGGATGATTCCGGACCTGGTCCGCGCCGGTATTGATTCGCTGAAAATAGAAGGCCGCATGAAACAGCCTGAATATGCCGCCGGTGTCGTCTCCGTCTACAGGAAATACCTGGATCTCTTCCGGGAGGACCCCTCCGGGTACAGGGTCTCCGAAGAAGATGTTCAGCTTCTGTGGGACCTGTATAACAGAAGCGGGTTCACGGACGGGTACTTCCGGAGACGGCGCGGCGCTTCCATGATGGCTTTTGTCAAACATGAACTGACGGCTGAGGAGACTGCCCGCAGGCACGCGCTCTATGAAGAAATGCACGGAAAGTATATCGACCGTGAAAAAACCGTCCCGGTAACTGTCTGTGTCAGCGTAAAGGCGGATGAGGCGGTGAGTGCGGAATTCTCTTCCGGCGGGAAAACCGCTTTTGTCACGGGACCGGAAGCGTCACCGGCAAAAAGCCAGCCGCTGAACGCCGGACGGATCGCGGAATGCTTCAGTAAGACGGGCGGTTCGGACTTCAGTCCGGCAGACGTGACAGTGGATACCGACGGCCTGAGCTTTGTGCCGGTCAGGCAGCTGAACGGCCTGCGCAGGGACGGCCTCAGTGCCCTCCGGACGGAGCTCCTCAAAAGCAGCAGGAGAGCAGCAGCTGCGGCGGCAGATAACAGCAATGCCGGACCTGCCGTCATTAATGCTGATCAGGATAAA
>CACZTA010000094.1 GCA_902783935.1 uncultured Lachnospiraceae bacterium
CAGAGATATTCGGATTCAGGGAGGATGAACTCGCTGCTGTGAGGTATGCGTATCCGCGCATGTCGTATGTGAAGGCTTTTTATAAGTACGCCGCGTCTGGCAGTGATGAACATGTCAAGGGGCTCAGGGATAAGTGCAGCTTTGTTATAGCAAAACTCAGGCGCTGGAAGGAGCTTTCGGTGTCGATGCCGCTCGCGGAGTTTCTTTGGAAGCTGCTTAGGGAAAGCGGATATTATGCCGCCGCAGGCGCGATGCCTGACGGAGCCCAGAGACAGGCAAATCTCCTGACGCTCATAGAAAAGGCCGAAAGCTTCTCCGAGAGCATCACGGGCTCGCTTTTCGCGTTTATTAAATATGTTGATAAGCTCAAGCAGCGTGACATCACGAGCGGACAGGCGCGCATGATAAGCGAGGCTGACAATGTTGTCCGTGTGATGACCATACACAAGAGCAAAGGTCTTGAGTTTCCGATGGTGATAGTTGCCGGGATGGGGAACGATCTCAAATATACGACAAGCGGTGACATAGTATATCACAAAGACATAGGGCTCGGCATGGAACTCGTCGATCCGGCGCGCAGGACAAAGCGGTCCACTCTCATACGCGATCTGATCATGATCCGCAAAAAACAGGAAGAGGAAGAAGAAAACGTAAGGGTGCTTTATGTCGCGCTGACAAGGGCGCGCGAGAAACTCATCATGACGGGCACTGTGCATGGAGAAGAAAAGTTCCTGCTTGAAAAGCAGGCGGGACTTGTCTCTTGCGGCAATTTCCTTAAAATGCTGGGGTACCTTCCGGATACATCCTTTACCGGTATATCTGAACTGGAGCTGCCAAAATCTGCGGGAGGCAGGCTCGATCCTCTTTCCGACAGCATTTTTGACGGTGAACCGACAGCTGAACAGAGAAGGATCGTCGCGGAGCGGTTGGAATACGAATACCCGTATCCGCTTCTTCATGATCTCAAATCGAAATACAGCGTCAGCGAGATCAATCAGGACCGCGGAAGACTGGTCACGATAAGCGAAAAGGGAAAACTGAAAGAAGTGAGATGGATGGTGCCCGCACGCCCGAATGGTCATTCATTGAGGCGCGCTGCGGAAACCGGAACGCTTACTGCGGCTGAGAAGGGGACACTTTACCACAGAATTTTTGAGAAGATAGATTTCGTTCAAGCCGCGAATGATGGCCTGGGGTATATAAAAGACACGATAAACGATATGGTTCAGACCGGCGTGCTGCAAAGCGAGGAAGCGGGGCAGCTGGATCCCGAAAACATCAGCCGGTTCTTTGATTCGGAACTTGGTAAAAGGTGCGCCGCGGCCGCTGCTGAAGGCAGACTGTTCCGCGAACAGCCTTTTACATATCTCATGCCAGTCAGGAGTCTGGCGGAGATAGCCGGAATAATGAACAATGAAAATCATGGATCTCACGAAGAAATCACCGACGAAGTCACATACGGAATTCCGAAGATCATAGTCAATTCCACAGGTGCCGAGAAAATCTCGGTACAGGGAGTAATAGACTGTTTCTTTGAGGAAAACGGCAAACTGGTACTGATAGATTACAAGAGCAGTTATATGGATGAGCGTGTTCCGTATGAAAAAGAAATTGAACGCATTAGGGATAAATACGCGGTGCAGATTGAGATATACAGGAACGCTCTTGCTTCCGCTGTTGGAAGACCAGTGGAAGAGGCTTATCTTTACCTGACCTCGGCAGACCCCGGACATGCCGCGATCGGGATGCCGGAACTCTTATGAATGGCTTGGGCGTTCACAAAGAAATGAAAAAAGGCTGCCGCATTTGTTTAAATGCGGCAGCCTGTTTGTTTTGTTAGAGTGTGACTTAAGGATCACTCGACAATACCGAGCATGTCGCAGGCGCCGAGTGCCATGATCTTGGCGGAGGCTTTCATCTCTTCAATGCTCTGATATTCGTCGGATTTATGTGCAAGAGTGAGTCTGCCCGGTCCATATACTATGCAGTTCTCGAGTTTTCCTCTTTGAACCACATACTTCTGGTCGTCCATTCCTGGACTCACAGTGATCATCGGCTCGTTTCCTGTGATGTCTCTCACACCGTCCATGAATACATCGACGAGCTTCTGGTCTCTCGGAACGAGCGTCGGATTGTCTTCCTCATAGTATTCGATGCTATAGTCGGATCCCGGCATGTCAGCCTTGACTTTCTCGCAGCATGAGATCATGAGATCCTTGGCCCATTCGATTGAATGTTCGGGGATAAGACGGATATCGAAGCTGATTTTGCCTGTTTCCGCAACGCTGTTGACCTTCTGGCCGGACTCGATCATTGTCGGAGTGAAAGTGGTCCAGCGCGATGTCGGAGGCATTACGGGAAGCGGTGTCGGTTCAGTGATTAGCGGACGGATGTCCTGATCTATGTAATTCAGGAGTTTCTGGATCCAGATGATCGGGCTCAGGCCTTCTCCGGGCTGGCTTCCGTGGCACTGGATACCTTTTACGTTGACGTCCATCCAAAGCGTGCCGCGGTGGCCGATGCAGACTTTGTCGTAGTCGAGGCACTCTGTGATGACGCAGTAGTCGGTCGATTCCTTTGTAAGATAGCCCTGTTCGACCATGTAGCCGACTCCGGCCTGACCGCCGCTCTCTTCATCGGCGGAAGCGGAGC